>NZ_JBFBIK010000130.1:0-19986 GCF_040685555.1 Sphaerisporangium sp. NPDC088356 | reverse complement strand
ACCACCGTGGTCACGGCCGCCGTCGCGTCCCGGCGTGCGAACGCGCCACGAGCGGACGGAGCCGTCGAAGGGGCCGGAGCCGCCCGGATGCGGCGGGCCGTCAAGAGCCCGGCAAGCCGTCCGCGAGGCTGGGCTCCTAGCGTTGGCGCGTCCCTCCGGAACAAGGAGTTCGTGTGTCCACCAGTGCCTGGCTCGTACTCGCCTTCGGCCTCGTCGCCCTGATCTTCGGTGGCATCGGCGCCGGGCTGATGCTGTCAGGTCGGCGGCCAGGTGACGGTCCTGTACGACCCGGCCCGGCCGGACCGCATGCGCGTGGACAGCCTGCTGGGCGGAAACCTCATAGGGATGGTCTTCGCGGGCATAGGTGCGGTATTCCTGGTGGTGTCCATCGCCGTGGTCGCCTTCGGCGGCTGACCACCCCGGGCAGCCGCTGTGGCCGTCGAGCTCGGGTACGAGACCCACTCGAAGCAGGCCCGCGGCTTCCTCCGCGACCGGGTGGCGCGCGCGTCCTGATCACCTTTTCGAGTCGTGTGCGATGGGAGATGATCGGCTTCAGGCGAGGGAGGCGGGGAGATGGCGGGGACGGGGGAGTCGGCGCTCGTCGTGGTGCTGCCGGAGGCGGAGCCCGTCGTCGGCGTATGGCGCCGCCGGTACGACTCGTCCGCCGCCCTCGGGGTTCCGGCGCACGTCACCGTGGTGTATCCGTTCCTGGACCTGCGGCTGATCGGCGACGCCACCAGGGAGTCGCTGCGTGAGCTGTTCTCCGCGCACCGGCCGTTCGACCTGCGGTTCGACCGGTGCGGGCACTTTTCCGAGGTGCTCTACCTCGCCCCTGATCCGCCCGGTCCGTTCCAGCTCCTCACCGAGGCCGTGGTGGCGCGCTGGCCGGAGGCTCCGCCGTACGGGGGCAGGTTCACCGAGATCGTCCCGCACCTGACCGTGGCCGAAGGGGTGGACGACCCGACGCTCGGCGCGGCCGAGCGCGGAGTCGCGGGAGGGCTTCCGCTGGCGGCCCACGCGGGCGCGGTGACCCTGCTCGTCAAGGACGGGCCCCGGTGGCGCGAGGACGACGTCTTCCCCCTGGGTCGGTGAGACGCCGCGGCGGGGCCGGTTCACGGTGAGCCGGGCCGGTCCACGGTGAGCCTCGGGCTCCTTCGCGGCTGGTGGAGGAGGTCGCCGGCGGTCAGGTGAGGGTCTCGCGGATGGCCTGGGCGATGGCCGGGTGGGCGAGGTACTCCTCGATCAGGTGGGCCCGTTCCAGCGGGTTGTCCACGGCCGCCTCCTCCAGGGGACCGGTCCAGTCGTCGCGCAGCGGGCACCCGATGGCCACCGGGTCGGCCGGGCTCCACACGTTGAGCCAGCGGGTCACCTGGGCGGGGCTGTGGGGGCCGCCGGAGAGCAGGCGGGTGTACACGCTGTCGAGGCCCAGAGGGCTTCCCGCGGTGACCAGGAGAGGCACCTCCAGCGTGGCGGGGAGCCGTGTGAGCAGGTCCATGGCCACCACCGTGCCGAGGCTGTGGGTGACCAGCACGATCGGGCCCGAGGCGGGAAGCGTCTCGCACACCGCGTCCAGCACCGTGCGCCTGATGTCCGGGTTGTCGAGGTAGGCCGCGACGTCGCGGAAGATCTTGGCGATGAGGAACCGGTCCAGGTTGGTGGTGGCCGCGAGCCAGCTCAGCATCCGCTGCAGCGGGGTGGTCAGCCCCTCGCTCACGCTGTCGGCCGGCATGCGCGCCTTGGCGGCCGCCTCGGCGATCAGCTGCTCGTACAGCAGCCGGGTCGTGGGGGAGGACGGGGCCAGGGCCGCCGCGACGTTGTCGGTCACCGCCCCCGCGAGCACCGGCGCGGACTCCAGGCCCGTCATCGCGTCGTGGAAGCGGTCGCCGTAGAACGGGAGCCACACATCGGCCGGGTCCACCAGCGGAGAGCCCGCCAGCGTGAGGCCCTTGTTCAGCCCGGCGGTCCACTCCCGGCGGACGGCCTCGGGGTCCCTGCCCTCCTGGCTGCGCCCGTGGACGAAGACCAGGCGGCCCGTGCCTCCGAAGGCCGAGGGCCTGCCCGCCAGCCCGGAGACCTTCGAGGTCCCGGCGGTGGCGCCGAGCGCCTCTGTCCAGGCGGGGGAGGCGGTGAGCCCGGCCGCGGGGCCCATCTCGGCCAGCAGGGCCTGGACCGGCGCGGCCGGCCGCAGCTGGGCGAGGCGGGCCAGGATCACGCTGACCCGCACGCCCTCGTTGGCCACCCAGTCCACGGCGTCGTCGCCGTCCCCCGGCGCCCAGGGTTGCCCGTCCTTGCGGATCCAGCGGCCCTGCTCGTCCAGGCGCGGGATGCCGGAGTGGTGGAGGGCGACGACCTCCCACTGGTCGTTGAAGACCGGGGAGCCGGAATTGCCCGGCTCGGTGTCGTTGGTGTAGTGCAGGAAGTCGTCCAGCTGCATGGACAGCTCGTTGTGCCGGATGGAGATCTCCTTCAGCCGCCCGCTCGGATGCCCGACGATGTTGACCGGCTCGCCGATGACGACCTTCCCCTGCTGGGCGACGAGGCGGTTCCAGCCGAACACCTCTCCCGCCCGCCGGCCGTCGGGGCCGGTCCTCACCGCGACCAGCGTGAAGTCCAGATGCTGGTCGGTGAGGAAGCACGCCTCCGGGTCGAGCCGGAACCGCGCCGGGACGGCCGGCTCGTTGTCGAGGTTGACCTCGGCCGCGAACTCCACGACCAGATCGCGCGCGCTCTCCTGGTTCGCCAGCACGTGGTTGTTGGTCATCAGCAGCGCCGGGGCGACCAGGAAAGCCGTTCCCCGTGGGAGGAGCCGCCCGCCGTCGTTCAGCGAGATCCTGGCCACCGTCGCGGCGGCGCGCGTCCCTCGGGCCAGGAAGTTCACCGCCTGGAGTTCGCTGGACTCGCCGATGATCTGTTCGAGCAGGCGGGGGCCGGAGGGCACCCCCTCCGCGACCACGCGGGCCACCGCGGCGACGGGCAGGTCGCCCCGGCGCAGGAGGCGCTGCGCGCGGGCGGCGAGCTGGTGCTCCCCGTCGAGGATCGTCAGGCCCTCCGCCCGGCGCCGGCGCAGGTTGGCCTCGCGGGGGCCCGTGGTCTCCGCGTACCGCCGCGTGGCGGCGTCGGTCTGCCGGGCCTTGGCCGTGTCGGGATGGTGGATCGTGCTCATGGGCCGCCGCCGGTGGTGAACGCGTGATGGGTGGACACCGTCCAGGTTCCGCCGCCCCGGCGGCGGGCGCATGAGTAGTCCCCTACTCAAACCGGGGGAGGGATCCTTCAGGGTGGTTCAGCGCGGGTAGTAGCGTCTGCTCATGCGACTTGGTGTCCTGGACATTGGTTCCAATACGGTGCACCTCCTGGTGGTGGACGCCCACAGGGGGGCCCAGCCGCTGCCGGCGTACTCGCACAAGGCCGAGCTCCGGCTGGCCGAGCACCTCCACGACGGCGACAAGCTGTCCCCCGAGGGCGAGCGCGATCTGATGCGGTTCGTCGAGGAGTCCCTGCGCATCGCCGAGGACAAGGGGGTGGAGGACATCATGGCCTTCGCCACCTCGGCCGTGCGGGAGGCGGTCAACGGCGAGGACGTCCTCGGCCGCCTGCGGTCCGCGACCGGCGTGGACGTCCAGGTCCTGTCCGGGCAGGACGAGGCGCGGCTGACGTTCCTCGCCGTGCGGCGCTGGTTCGGCTGGTCGTCGGGGAGGCTGCTGGTGCTGGACATCGGCGGCGGCTCCCTGGAGATCGCCTCCGGGATGGAGGAGGCGCCGGACGTGGCGATCTCCCTTCCCATCGGCGCGGGGCGGATGACGCGCAGGTGGTTCAGCGCCGACCCGCCCCCCGCCGAGGAGGTGCGCGGCATGCGCAGGCAGGTCCGCGCGGAGATCGGCAGGATCGTCGGCGACGTGGTGAAGTACGGCCGTGCGGACCACGCGGTGGCCACGTCCAAGACGTTCAAGCAGCTCGCCCGCATCGCCGGGGCCGCTCCGTCGGGCGAGGGGTCCTACGTCAAGCGGGTGCTGGACCGCCAGGATCTGTCGCGGTGGACCGAGCGCCTCGTCACGATGAGCAACGCCCGGCGCGCCGGCCTGCCCGGGGTCTCGGTCGGCCGCGCGCCGCAGCTCCTGGCGGGCGCGGTGGTGGCCGAGGCCACGATGGACCTGTTCGACACGCCCGAGCTGGAGATCTGTCCCTGGGCGCTGCGCGAGGGCGTGATACTGCGCCGCCTGGACGGCATGCCGGGGTCGTGACCCCGGAGCGTCAGCCCCGTCACATGGGCCCCGCCGGTGTGCGCAGCACCCTCCGCATGCAGGAGAATCACTACTTTCACCTGCGCAGAGAGAAGTGTGAGCGCGCTCATCCAGGGCACGTGTCCACCGCGACAACACAAGAGGAGGATGGGCGATGATGGCGCTCATCGGCGCGGCCTACACGTTGCTGGCCGTTCTGATGCTCACGGGACTCGCCCTGATACTGATCGCGGTGATGACGCTGATCTGCCTGGCGTTGATGGCCTCGACCACGAGTCCCGAACCGGAGGTCGGCGCGGCCTACCGGCCAGAAGGTCCCGCGCCCGCCGCGGGCCGTGTGGAGGGCGTCCCTGCCGAGGCCCCTCCCGCCCGGCGGGAAGGTCTCGCGGCCCGGCGTGACGGCCGCCCGGCGACCAGCGGCGAGCGGGAGACCGTGGCCCGTCCCGCCCAGGCCAGGCGCGACGGGCGCCCGGTCATGGGCCAGTGGGACGGCCGTGCGGCGGTCATCAGGGGCGGGGGACGGCCGGGGGTCTGGTGACACGCTCCTCCAACGACACAGCGAAACCGCCCGAAAGCTGATAGGACGGATTCGTACCGATCTTCTGGAGGATCGCCATGCGGACAAAGCCCCCGTTTCGCGCTGACCACGTTGGCAGCCTGCTCCGCCCCCCCGCCCTGCTGGAGGCCCGCGCGAGCTTCGCGGCCGGCTCCCTGCCCGCCGAGCGGTTAAGGGAGATCGAGGATGAGGCGATCCGCGAGGTCGTACGCGCCCAGGAGGACGCCGGCCTGCGCTCGGCGACGGACGGGGAGTTCCGCCGGGCGTCCTGGCACATGGACTTCATCTACCGGCTCGGCGGCGTCGGCCAGGCGGACGAGCACATCAACGTGCGCTTCCGCAACGAGCAGGGCGTCATCGAGTTCGCCCCCGCCGCGATGCGGGTGCACGACAGGGTGAGCCTCGAAGAGACGATCTTCGGCGACGACTTCGCCTTCCTGCGCGACCAGGTGGGCACCGCGACGCCGAAGCTCACCATCCCCTCGCCGAACATGGTCCACTACCGGGGCGGCCGGGCGTCCATCGACCCGGGCCTTTACCCCGACATGGAGGGGTTCTGGAGCGACCTGAGCGCCGCCTACGCCGAGGAGGTGCGGCGCCTGGCCGAGCTCGGGTGCACCTACCTGCAGTTCGACGACACGAGCCTCGCCTACCTCAACGACCCCGACCAGCGTGCCGAGATCGCCGGTCGCGGCGACGACGCCGAGCACCTGCACCTCCGTTACATCAGGCAGATCAACGACGCCCTCGCGGACAAGCCGGAAGGGCTGTCGGTCACCACGCACATGTGCCGGGGCAACTTCCGCTCATCCTGGGTCGCCTCGGGCGGCTACGACTTCGTGGCCGAGGCCCTGTTCGGCGAGCTGGCCGTGGACGGGTTCTTCCTGGAGTTCGACGACGAGCGCTCGGGCGGGTTCGAGCCGCTGCGGTTCGTGCCGAAGGACAAGGCGGTGGTCCTCGGCCTGGTGACCACCAAGCGCGGGGCGCTGGAGTCCAAGGACGACCTCAAGCGCCGGGTCGACCAGGCGGCGAAGTACGTGGACCTCGACCAGCTCTGCCTGTCGCCGCAGTGCGGCTTCTCCTCCACCGTCGAGGGCAACGCCCTGACCCGGGAGGAGCAGTTCGCCAAGCTCCGCCTGATCGTGGAGACCGCCGAGGAGATCTGGGGCTGACCCAAGGGCCGCTCCGGCGGCCACGACCGGCCGGATCGGCGGGTCGCGGTCACCGGAGCGGCGCCGCCTCGACGCGGTGCTTGGCGAGGTGGGCGAGCACCGCCTGGTTGGCCTCCCAGCCGTCGGGGAACTTCACCGGGACGTTCAGCCGCACCGTCTCGGAGGACGGGTGCGCGTCGAGCAACTCGGGGATGCCCGCGCGGGCCACCACGACGCAGGCGTGCCGGTGGCGCGAGGTCAGCACGCACAGCCGTCCGGACTCCAGGTGGAAGGCCGTCGCGTCCCTGCGCCCCGAGAGCGGGTGCAGCACGATCGTCACGTCGTACTCGCGGCCCTGCAGGCGGTTGGCGGTGTCCACGGTCACCCCGTCGGGCAGGCCGGCGGCCTGGATCGCGGCCACCTGGTCGCGGTGCGCCGCGCCGATCGCGACACGGTCGGGCGAGACCGGATGCTCGCCCCGCTCGGAGCGCGTGACGGGCGCGCGCTGCAGCAGCCGCGCCGCCAGCACGGCCACGGCCTGGACGGCCTCGGCGTCGGTGCGCACCGTGTGCCGGCTCGGCAGCTCGTACAGCGCCCAGCCGGACGCGGCGGCCTCCTCCAGCGCGACGTCGTACGCCGTGCGCATGCCGCCCGCCGCGAACGACAGGCCGCGGTCGCCCGGTCCGGTGCCGGCCTTGAACCCGGTGTAGGGGTAGAACGCCTCCGACACCACGGGGGCGGCCGAGGCGGGCAGCCTCCAGGACACCGGGAGCCGGTGGACCGGAAGGTCGGGATTGTGTCGCAGGAGCACGGCCACCGCGCTCTGCAGCGGATCCCAGGAGAGGCCCGCCCAGCGGTCGCCGTCCACGATCGAGAACGGGTCGAGCTGGCCCGGGTCGCCGACGAACAGCGCCCGCTCGAACAGCCCCGCGATGCGCAGCAGCTTGTCCGAGCGCATCTGGTAGGCCTCGTCCACGATCGCCCACGGCCACTTGCGGTCGCCGATCCAGGCCCACTTGTCGGCGGTGGCGACCACCACCGCCGGGTCGCCGAGGTCGGGCAGCTTGGTGCCGACGCTCGCCTTGTCCACGACCCGCTGCGGCACGGCGTAGTCGGCGGCGGAGAGCCTGCCGATCGGCAGGTCAGGGTGCTCGGCCGCCAGCCGGACGATCAGGTCGTCCACCTGCTCGTTGGTCTGGGCGATGATCATCAGGGGCTCGCCGGTGGCGGCGAGGTGCCCGGCGGCCCGCACCACCAGCGTGGACTTGCCCGCGCCCGGAGGCGAGTCGACGACCACACCGCGGTGGCGGGGGAGGTCGGCGAGCACGGCCTCGACCACGGTGGCCGCCTCCACCGCCGGGGAGACGTCGTTCCCGGTCATGGGCGCCGCCAGGCCGGGCGCGAACCCCGCGATCTCATGACCACTCCTCCTCGGGCTCGTCCTCGGGGACGTGCTCCGGCGGGGGACCGCCGTGCGTCCACGGGGTGTCCTCCGGCGCGGGCAGGCTCGCCGGGGGCTGGAACTCGTCCGCCAGGGCGGCGTAGCACACGCGCTCGCCGACCTCCGGCACGGCGCCCGGCGTCGCCGCCTTGCCGCGCCCCATGCCCTTGACGATCTTCAACGTGACCTGCTCGCCGGTGATCTCGACGACCTCGGCCTGCTGGCCGCGCCGCTCGGGCGTGCCGAGCCGCGTGCCGGGCGCGAGCCGTACCGGATCGCCGGTGCGCACCGTGAGGAGCGGCCGCAGCTTGCGCCCCCGGCCCTCGCCCTCGGTGCGGTCGGGATCGGTGGCGAGGACCGTGCCGGTGAAGGCCTCGCCGGTCAGGCGGTACGCGGCCATGACCAGGGGATCGTCGTAGGCCCGCTGGGCGTCATAGGAGGCGCGGGCGCGTTCCATGCGGGCGAGCCGCGACGCGGCGCCGACCGCGCTGTCGCGTTTGGGCTGGGGAGGGCCGCCCTCGGCGAGCTGGGCGGCGAAGTTGGTGAAGGAGGCCCGGTCGGCCTCCCAGCGCGCGGCGGTGCCCGGCCCGGCGGGCAGCGTGCCGAGCAGGCCGATGGCCCGCCACATCAGCCGCCAGGTCGGCTCCAGCTGGGAGCGCACCGCCTCGCCGACCCGGGCGGCGGCGCGTTCGCCGCGCGTCTCCTCGTACGCCCGGATGGCCGGCGCGAGCACCTCGGTGTCGAACCCGGGGTCGGTGGCCGGTCCGGCCGGCGGCCAGATCAGGGGATCCTCCGCCTCCCGGGCGGCGCTCGCTCCGCTCATGCCCGGCGGCGGGTCGATCCAGCTCACCAGCGAGGCGAGGTTCGCGTCCTCCAGCGCGCTCTGCCCGGTCGCCCAGTGCAGGGACAGCGCCTCGGTCGCCGCGAGCAGCAGGGCCGAGCCGGGGTACTGCGCACGCTGGGCCAGGAACGTCAGCCACCGGCCCAGCACCGGCACCGACGGGTGCACGGCGTACGGCCCCTCCGCGCGGCGGAAGCGGGTCGAGCGCCCGAGCATGTGGACGAAGGCCACGGCGCTCCGGTTGGGGACGATCAGCTGCGGGGCGTCGACGCAGCGCTCGTACGGCTCGGCGCCGCGCCGCTCCACCGTCTCGGTCGCCTTCTGCAGGCCCTCGACGTACGGCAGGAGGATCTCGGCCAGCTCGGCGGTGAAGGCGAACCGCAGGTCGCGGTCGCGCGGCTGGGGCACCACGAGCAGCCGGGGATGGGCGGGATCGGTGCCCGCCATCGCGGCCAGCGGAGCCGCCGCCTCACCCGCCAGCCGGAGCGGGATGAACACCATGGGCCGCTCGGACAGGTGGCAGTGGCGCACGGTCGCGAGCCGCCGCGCCGTACCCGTCTGGACGGCGCGCAGGCGCGCGAGCGCGGCCAGCGTGCTCACGGCGCCTCCGCGGACGCAAGGCTCAGCATGGTCGCCGACCTCCGTGAACGGTCGTGCTCACGACACCTCCGCGTAGATGCGGTCGGCGAGGCGGAGCAGGCGGGCGATCTCTTCCTGGCCCTCGCCGGGGGTGAGCGAGCCGTCGGCGAGGCCGAGGGCCTCGGTCACGGTCGCGATCCCGCCGAGCGCGTCGCGGACCTGCCGTCCCAGCAGGTCGGTCGAGCCCCCGCCCGCCGCCTCGTCCCTGCAGAAGAAGCACAGATCGCAGGTCGACAGGCAGTCGGGCGCGTACCGGGCGTCGACGCCGCGCACCGCGTCGCGGAGCTCCGCAACCGGGCGGGTCGGCACGCCATCGGCGTCCGGCGCCAGGTCGAAGGTCAGCTCGGGCTCCAGCGCGTCCACGATCGTGCCCACCCGGGTCATGCGGGCGAGCTGCCTTCTGAGCACGGCGAGCTCCCTGCGCACGTCCACCAGCGTCGCGGCCGGGCGGTTCGCGAAGTTCTCCGGGCACACCAGCACGACGTCGTGGGACACCCGCCGGGGGTCGTGGCCGAGCTCCTCGAGAAGGTTCCTCAGCGCCAGCACGTACACGGCGGCCTGGCGGGCCGCCGCCGCGACCTTCTCCGGCTCGGCCTGCCCGTCGACGACGGCGAACGACTTGATCTCCACGATGTGGAACCGGCCCCCCAGCCGGAACGTCACGACGTCGGGCTCCAGGTAGGCGCTGTGACCCGCGATGTCCAGCCGCAGCAGCGGATGGTCGTAGAGCGTGCCCGCGTCGTCGCTGTCGCGGGCCGCCCTGTCGATGAGCTTGCGGGTGTGGGAGTGGCGCAGGTGCGCGGACGGGTTCCCGCCGATGTCGCCGAGGTCGGTGTAGGCCGCGAGCGGGATCGGCAGGCCGAGGAGCTCGCGGAGCAGCCTCAGCAACTCGGCGCAGCCGCTCTCCTTGACCAGCGCCTCGAAGACGTTGCCCCGGGTGATGGCGAAGGGGGACTGGCCGAAGGGCGCGGGGAAGCCCAGATGGGTCGCGGTCGCGTCCTTGTCGATGCCGGCGGCGTCGAGCACGGCGCGGCGCGCGCATCCGGGGTTGGCCGCCAGGGCGGCGATGGCCCGCGCGTCGTGGGGGCGCGGCGGCACCGGGCCGCGCAGCCGGTCGAGTCGGTCCACCTCACGCCTCTCTCTGGGCCAGGGTCAGCACGGTGCCGCCGAACAGGCGCTCGGCGTCGCGCAGCCGGTCGCGCGCGCGGCCGGCGATCTCCGCGCGGGCGGCGGCGTCGGCGGCGGCGTGGATCTCCAGCTCCGCCCGTGCCGCCTTGACCACGATCACGGGGTCGGGCGCCGAGCCGGGGACGTTCTGCGCGAGCCGCGACAGCAGCCGCCGCGCGCTCGGCGGGGGCGGCTCGCCGGTCTCGGCCAGCCGGATGATGTGCCCGGCCACGCGGATCACGGTGGTCAGGAAGTCGACACGCGGGCTCAGCGGCCCGACGACCCGCTGCTCGAGCGGCCAGGTGCTGACGGCCAGCAGCCCGCGGGAGGCGGAGAGCCGATCGGTCAGAGCCGCGCACAGGTAGTACGGCCGGGCGAACGGCGAGGTGCGGAAGGACCGCTCCTCGTCCCTGCGCAGGCTGGTGAGCTGGGGGCCCTTGAGCGAGCCCGCGCGCAGGGCGCCGTGCACCGCCACGATCATCTTGGCGGCGGCGGGCACGCCGAGCAGGGTGAGCGCCTGGTGGACCTGCTCGCGCACGGGAAGCAGCGAACCGGGCGGCGGCTCGTCCTCCTCCTCGCGGGCGGGATCGTGGGCGGCGAGCGCCTGGTCCCACGCCCGCTCGGCCCTTCGGAGGTCGGCGCGCAGCGACCTGGCGAGGATGCTCTCGCGGGCCCGCATGGCCTGCCGGATCTCACCGCGGAGCGCGTTGATGCGCTCCTCGAGATCGTCCAGCGTTTCACTCACGCCCGGAGCGTACCAACAGTTCCCTGGAGTTCCAGTGATTTCCAGTCGATCACCCGGCGCGTCGCGCCGATCCCGGGTCAGTGCGCCGCGCCGCCCAGCCCGTTCGCGGGCACACCGATCTGCCGAACCTCGCTCGCGGCGATTGACACGACGGCCGGGCGTGTACCTCAGCTCAGGGGTCTGAAGTACGTGCCCGGCCGGTCCCGGCCGATCACGCCGCCCACGCACCGGTAGATCCGGACCCCCTGCTTGAAGGCCTCCGGGCTGGGCGGCAGCACCGAGACCATCCACTTGCCGGGGGCGATCGCCTTGGCCCCGCCGTACGTCGACTGGATGAGCACCGGCATCGAGCAGAGCTTCTTGACCACGGGGTGGCCTTCGAGGTCCTGCATGTCGTAGGTGATCGTGTCGACGGGCATCCGGGCCACGGCGAACGTCTCCCACGAGTGGGTCTCCTCACAGCCACGCCTCTTGACCGTCACCGACCCGGCGATCGAGGCGATGCCCCCCCAGCACTCGGCCACCCGCCCGCACGCGGCGTTCGCGCCCGCGACCGCGGCGGCCGGGCAGTTCTCGGTGGTGGTGCTCACCTCGCCCGCGCCCACGTCCGTGGCGACGGCGGACCGGACCGCGGACACGGGCCCGCCCCCGCTCGGCGGGGCGGTCACCGCGACGGTCCCGGGAACCTGTCCCTCGTGCAGCATGATGGCCGTTCCGATCACCAGCAACAGCGCGAACACGCCCGCCGCCACGACGTACATCCCCGCCTGCGAGGCAGGCGCGGGCGCCTGGGGAGGCCGCGTGGCCGCCGCGGCCCGTGCCCCCGGCCCGGTCGCGCCCGCCCTCCCGCCGTGCGCCGGCCGCCCGCCCCGCGCTTCGCGGGAGGGCGGCGCGGGGGGCCGGGAGACGGGACGTGATGGCCCAGGATGCCCGGCCGGCACGGCATGGGAGGGCCCGCCGCGCGCTGACGACGCCGAGGACATGACCCCGGACGGCGACGCGGGCGCGTCGCGCGAGGCGGGGAGAGCGGAGGCCGGAATGGACGACAGGGCGTCCCTCAGGGCGGCGGCCGAGGGGATGCGGTCGCGGCGGTCGGTGGCCATCCCCGCCCGCAGGACGGCGGTCAGCCCCGGCGGGACTCCGGGGATCTCGGGGATCGGCCGGCGGTGCAGCGCCATGATCACCGCGATGTTCACCACCCCGCTCTCGGGGAAGCGCGGCGGCCTGCCGTTGAGCAGGGCGTACAGCGTGGCCGAGAGCGAGTACACGTCCCCGGCCGGGCTCGGCTCGGCCAGCTCGAACGCCTCGGGCGGCCCGAAGGCGGGGGTGAGCGACTCGCGCGTGACCGACATGTCGCCCTCGGCGTGCGCGCTCGTGGCCAGCCCGAAGTCCGACAGCGCCACCATGCCGTATCCGTTGACAAGGATGTTGGCCGGCTTGACGTCGCGGTGCAGCACCCCGGCCGCGTGCGCCGCCGCCAGCGCGTCGGCGATGCGCACGCCGATGTCGCGGACCTCACGCGGGCCGAGGGGGCCCTCCTCGCGCAGCCGGTCGGCGAGCGACCCGCCGGGGCACAGCTCCAGCACCATGTACGGCCGGCCGTCGGCGAGCACGCCCGCGTCGTAGACGTCGGCCACGTGGGGATGACCGGACAGGGCGCCCGCCGAGGTGACCTCGCGCATGAACCGGCGCCGGTCGCGCTCGGAGACCAGCACGCGGTTGTCGACCTTGAGCGCCACCTCGCGGCGCACGGCGAGCTGCCGGGCGCGGTACACCACGCCGAAACCGCCCTGCCCGAGGATCCCGAGCACCTCGTAACCCGACACCTCAGGCGCTCCAGGCTCGGCCACCGTCCACCTCCATCGCCGCACGCGAGCGGCACACTACCGGAACGGTCCGCCGCCATCTCGGCATAGATCACACTTTCGAGGTGATCAGGTGGTGATAAGGGAAAGAAACCGCATGATCCGGCGACAGCGGTACGTGACCGTGAAGTACCCCTATGCTGTCCTGCATGGCGACCGTGGCGGGGATCGGCGGGCGGGATCCCGACCGGCGCAGGGCCCTGCTCGACGCGGCCGACCGGGTCATCCTGCGGGAGGGCCCGCACGCGTCGATGGCGGCCATCGCCGCCGAGGCCGGCATCACCAAGCCCATCCTCTACCGGCACTTCGGCGACAAGAGCGGTCTTTACCAGGCGCTCGCCGACAGGCACATCCGCACGGTGATCAAGCAGCTGCGGCGCGAGTTCGCGAGGGCGCGCACCGACCTGCGCACCCGCGCCAGGGCCACCATCGAGACCTACCTCGACATGATCTCGGCCAACCTCAACCTCTACCGCTTCCTGTTCCACCGCGCCGGCGCCGAGGACAGCCGCACCCACTCCCACATGGCCGGCATCGTGCGCAGCCTGGGGGAGGAGCTCGGCACGGTCATCGCCGCCGACGGCACCGTGTCCGACCCGGTGCGCGCGCAGATCCTCGGGCACGCCTTCGTCGGCATGGTCCAGACGACGGGCGACTGGTGGCTGGAGCACCACGAGGTCGACCGGCGGCAGGTGGTCGAGAGCCTCGTGGAGGTCATCGTCGCCGCGATGGAGGGAACCTTCGCGCCCCACCCTTCCGCCGATGCCGCCTGTCAGCGCGAGCCGGACAGCTCGATCTCGTGGACGCGGGGGTCGCCCTCGTCGGCCACGTAGTCGGACGGCCGGGTGGCGTCATCCCCGTCGGCGAGCTTGCCGGCCCGCGCGATCAGCGTCCCGGCGATCGCGACGACGAGGTTGACGGCCAGGGCCAGGAAACCGGCGTAGATCGTCATCTTGGTGTCCAGGCCCAGCTTCGACAGCTGGAACGCCGAGCCGCCGAAGTGGGCGTGGTTGGTCGCCGGGTTCGCGACGCTGTAGAGCATCAGCACGCCGGACGCCATGCCCGCGGCCCATCCGGCGATCAGGCCGCCCCGGTGGAACCACCGGGTGTACAGGCCGAGGCCCACCGAGGGCAGGGTCTGCAGGATGATGACGCCACCGATGAGCTGCAGGTCGATGGAGAACTGCGGGTCGATCAGCAGGATCACCAGCACCGCGCCGATCTTCACCACCAGCGAGGCGATCTTGCTGACGGCCGCCTCCTGGGCGCCGGTGGCGTCCCGCTTGATGTACTCCTTGTAGATGTTGCGCGTGAACAGGTTCGCGGCGGCGATCGACATGATGGCGGCCGGCACCAGCGCGCCGATGCCGACGGCGGCGTAGGCCACCCCGGCGAACCAGTCGGGGAACATCTTGTCGAACAGCAGCGGCACCACCGTGTTGGCGTCCGCCTTGCCGTTGGCGGTGATGGGCTTGATCCCGGCGGCGATCGCCATGTAGCCCAGCAGCGCGATCAGGCCGAGGAGCAGGCTGTAGGCGGGCAGCGCGGACATGTTCCGCTTGATCACCCCGCGGTTGCGGGCCGCCAGGACGCCGGTGACGCTGTGCGGGTACAGGAACAGCGCCATGGCCGACCCGAGGGCCAGCGTGACGTACTGCAGCTGGTTGTTGGGGTTGAGCAGGATGCCGTCACCGGGAGCGGGGGTGGCGTCGAACTTGGCGCGGGCCGCGTCGAAGATCGAGTCCCAGCCGCCGAGCTTGCCCGGGATGTAGATGATCGCCACCAGGATGACCAGGTAGATCAGGCCGTCCTTGACGAACGCGATCAGCGCGGGCGCGCGCAGGCCCGACTGGTAGGTGTAGGCCGCGAGGATCGCGAAGGCGATGATCAATGGCAGGTCGCCGGTGACGCCCATGGTCTTCAGCACCGCTTCGATGCCGACGAGCTGCAGCGCGATGTACGGCATGGTGGCGACCAGGCCGGTGATCGCGATCAGCAGGGCCAGCGTGGGGGAGCCGAAGCGGGCGCGGACGAAGTCGGCCGGGGTGACCATGCCGTGCACGTGGGCGACCGACCAGAGCCGGATCAGCACCAGGAACACCAGCGGGTAGGTCACGATCGTGTACGGCAGGGCGAAGAACCCCGTCGCCCCGGCGCCGAACAGCAGCGCGGGCACGGCCACGAAGGTGTAGGCGGTGTACAGGTCGCCGCCGACGAGGAACCAGGTGATCCACGAGCCGAACTTCCGCCCGCCGAGCCCCCACTCGTCCAGCGTCGCCAGGTCGTCGGGACGGCGCCAGCGGGCCGCGACGAACCCCATGCCGCTGACGATCACGAACAGGATCGCGAAGACGACCAGCTCGGTGACGTGGCCGCTCATCGCCCGCTCCGCTTCTTGCCCACCTGGTACACGATGGTGGTGGCGCCGACGCCGAGGATGATGAACGCGAGCTGCAGCCAGTAGAACAGCGGGAACCCCAACAGCCGGGGCTCGTCCCCGTTGTACAGGGCGGGGATCAAGGGAATGACGACCGGCACGAGCAGCAGCCAGTTCCACGGGCTGCGATCGCTTCGGGCCGGGCGCTGATCGCTGGGTGGCGTGGTCAACACACTCTCCTAGGGAGAAGAGAGGCGTAACTAGCCTGATGAGGCTAGTTATCCGGTTGTGCGGAAGCGTAATTTCGCGACGGGGTCCCGCGCCTCACCAATCGCCGAACGGACCTGTTGGCGCGCCGAGCGGCGACGCCGCCACCACCCGTGCGGGCACGGGGGCATCGGCCCAGCTCATCGGTGCTGTCGCGGGTGCCGTACGCCTCCGGGGCGGGCACTTCGGCGACGGTATCGGGCCGGTCGCCGAACGCCGGCCGCAGCGCCTTGACATCGCCGCCCGCGTCTCGTAAAGGCAGGTGAAAGGACGCGCGGTGCGGTCAGGGGCTCAAGCTCGCGGCGTGGGGCAGGATGACGGCCGAGGGGTGGCCGGCGTCGTGGAAGATCTCCTGGTCGGCCGAGATGCACAGGTGGCCGGTCCCGAGGGGCTCGCCGGTGCCGAGGTTGCGGGCCAGCCGGGGGTAGGCGCCGCTCGCCACGTGCACGCGCACGCGGTGACCCCGCTTGAAGCGGTGGGCGATCGGCCACAGGTCGACCTCGACGCGGCGGACGCCCTCGTCGTCCTCCGGCGGCGTGCCAGGCGACAGGCGCCGCACGCCCTCGCACACGTTGAGCGAGGTGCCGTCGGGATGCACGTCGCACACCCGGACCACCAGGTCGGTGTGCCGCGTGCTGGACCGCAGGAAGACGTCCGCGGTGACCGGGCCGATCAGGTCGAGGTCCTCACCGAGCGCGTCGCCGGTGTAGACGAGCACGTCGGAGCGCGACTCCAGCCGCCGGTTGTCGCGGGGCGCGGAGTTGCCGAGCAGCGTGGGACCGCCGTAGACCGGGGTCGGCCGCGCCGGGTTGTAGCGGAAGCGGTCGGGATACGACCCGTCCGGGTTGGCCGGCCCGAGGCCGAAGCCCGGCTGCAGGTGCCAGCGCCGCCGTCTGGTGCCGGGTACGGGCCAGTCCTCGTAGTCGCGCCACTCCTCCGCGCCGGTGACGTACAGGCGGACGGGGCTGGCGCGCAGCCCGGAGGTGTCACCGAGCAGGTGGGCGCGGAACCAGGCGAGCGCGTCGAGGTTGGCGAGGCGGCCGTGCCGCACGTCGGCGTGGTGCCAGGGCCCGATCGTGAGGTACGGCCGCCGACCGGCGGCGCGCATGGCCATGTAGTCCTTGAGCTGCCAGGGCAGGAAGACGTCGTACCACCCGCCGGTCATGGTGACGGCCGCGTCCACCTCCCCCACGGTCGCGGAGAAGTCCCTTTTCTTCCAGAACGGCACGGCCGGGTCGCCGTGGTGGGTGAGCACCTCCTGGAAGAACGGCAGCCGGCGGCCGGCCGCCAGAACGTCCAGCTCGCCGATCGGCCGCCCCGACAGCACGGCGCGCTGGGTGCGGCGCGGCGCGAAGAACACCGCCGCGCCGCTGAGCGGCCCGGACATCAGCGCGGTGAGCGTGCTCCAGCTCAGCGTGGACTCCAGGGCGAACGAACCGCCGACGTAGGCGGCGTCACGGAACTGCGACGCGGTGACCTGGGTGGCCATGGCCTTCAGATCCGGGCCCGCGTACGCCGCGATCGCCCACTGCGCGTAACCGAGGTAGCTGGGGCCGTGCATGGCGAAGGTCCCGCCGTACCACGGCTGGGCGCGCATCCACTCGACCGTCGCGAGGCCGTCGTCCTGCTCGTCCAGGGGGGTGAGCTCGCCGCCCGACCCGAACCCGCCCCGGCAGCTCTGCAGGATCACCTGGAAGCCCTGCCGCGCGAAGGCCCTGCCGTACGCCAGCCCGAACAGGCCGCGCCTGCCGTACGGGGAGCGGATGAGGATGGTCGGGGGGCTGCTCACGCCGATCGGGATGTAGCGGTCGGCGAGCAGGAGGACACCATCCGGCATGGGGACCTGCATGTCCCTGTGGACGACCACCCTGCACTGAACCCGAGCCATGAGCGCGCTCCTGCCTGTAAGCGGAGTCATACCCCGGTTGATGTAAGCAGCGCTTTACTCACTGGTAACATGCTAGTGCTATTGCGTGCCGAGCGCTGTGATGTATGTCACTCATCCGCCCTCCGCCCCGGCCTCGCGTCCTTGGCCGAAGAAGTGGCGGCGGGCCCACGAGGCCGCTACCATTTGGCCATGCGAACGATTGCGCCTGCGCAGTGGTGGCGCCGCTCCTAGGCGGCGCGTGTTTCGCATTCATTTCGGACGGCCGCCCCGGGAGGCGGCCTTTTTCATGCCCACCCGGGGCCAATCGAAGATCCAGAAGGGCGAGGCAAGGGTGGACACGAGCGGATATACCACCGCGGGCGGCATCGAAGTCGAGGTAACGACCGCCGACGTTCCCGAGTCCGTGTTGGAGGAGGTCGTCTCCTCGCTCGGCGAGCGGCGCGGCGGCGTGCTGTCCTCCGGCATGGAGTACCCCGGCCGGTACAGCCGATGGCACCTCGCCTACATCGACCCGGTCCTGGAGATCGTCGCCCGGGGCCGCGAGATCTCCGCGCGGGCGCTCAACGAGCGCGGCAAGGTCGTGCTGCCCGCCGTCGCCTCCTGCCTGCTCGCCGCCGGCAAGACGACCACGGAGCCGACCGAGGACCACGTCGAGGTCTACGTCGCCGAGTCCGAGGACATCCTGCCCGAGGAGATGCGCAGCCGCCGTCCCACGGTCTTCACCGCGATCCGCGAGGTGATCGCCGCCTTCTCCGGCGACGACGAGCACCTTGGGCTGTACGGGGCGTTCGGCTACGACCTGGCCTTCCAGTTCGAGCCGATCAGGCAGGCCCTCGAGCGCGCTGACGGCCAGCGCGACCTGGTCCTGCACCTGCCCGACCGGGTCATGGTGATCGACCGCAAGCGGGAGACCAGCCGGGAGTACCTCTACGAGTTCACCGTCGACGGCGTCTCGACCCGCGGCCTCCCGCGCGCCGGGGAGTCCGTCCCGCTTCCCCCCACACCCACCCAGATCCCGAAAAATCCTGAGCCGGGGGAGTATGCCGAGGTCGTGGAGGCCGCCAAGCAGAAGTTCCGGCGCGGCGACCTGTTCGAGGTGGTACCCGGGCAGGTCTTCCACGCCCCCTGCGACGACCCCTCCGGCTTCTACCGGGGCCTGCGCAAGATCAACCCCGCCCCGTACGAGTTCCTGTTCAACCTCGGAGAGGGCGAGCACCTGGTCGGCGCCTCCCCTGAGATGTACGTCCGCGTCCAGGGCGACAGGGTCGAGACCTGCCCGATCTCCGGCACCATCGCGCGCGGCGCCAACCCCCTGGAGGACGCCGAGGCCATCCGCACGCTGCTCAGCTCGGTGAAGGAGGAGTCCGAGCTGACCATGTGCACCGACGTCGACCGCAACGACAAGTCGCGCGTCTGCGTCCCCGGCACGGTCCAGGTCATCGGCCGCCGCCAGATCGAGATGTACTCCCGCCTCATCCACACCGTCGACCACATCGAGGGCCGCCTGCGCCCAGGGTTCGACGCCCTCGACGCCTTCCTCACCCACATGTGGGCCGTCACCGTCACCGGGGCGCCCAAGACCTGGGCGATGCAGTTCATCGAGGACCACGAGGCGACCGCCCGGCGCTGGTACGGCGGCGCCGTCGGCTACCTCGGCTTCGACGGGTCCATGAACACCGGCCTCACCCTGCGTACCGCGCAGATCCGCGACGGCGTCGCCACGGTCCGCGCCGGCGCGACGCTGCTGTTCGACTCCGACCCCGCAGCCGAGGAGCGCGAGACCGAGCTGAAGGCCAGCGCCCTGCTCGGAGCCCTCGCGGCCGTCGGCGCCCCGCCGGAGGAGGCCCTGCCCCGGGCCGAGGCCGAGCGGCCGGGGGAGGGGATGAAGGTCCTGCTCGTCGACCACGAGGACTCCTTCGTCAACACCCTCGCCGACTACTTCCGCCAGCACGGCGCCGACGTCGTCACCCTGCGTCACGGCTTCCCGCTCGCCATGCTCGACGAGGTCGCGCCCGACATGGTCGTGCTCTCGCCCGGCCCCGGATGGCCCTCCGACTTCGGCTGCTCCGACCTCGTCGGCGCCCTGTACGCCAGGGAGCTGCCCGTCTTCGGCGTCTGCCTCGGCCTGCAGGCGATGGTCGAGCAGGCGGGCGGCACCCTCTCGCTGCTGCCGCACCCCGAGCACGGCAAGAGGGGCCGGGTCGCCAGGGTCGGCGAGAGCGCGCTGCTCGACGGCCTGCCGGGGGAGTTCACCGCCGCCCGCTACCACTCGCTGCACGCCAAGGAGCCCGGGGTGAAGGGCTTCACGGTCACCGCGCTCACGCCCGACGGCGCGGTCATGGCCATCGAGGACACCGCCGGTCGCCGCTTCGCCGTCCAGTTCCACCCCGAGTCGATCCTCACCGCCGAGGGGGGCGCCGGATCCCGGATCGTCGCCAACGTGTTGAGGCTGTGCCGGGGTTCGGTAAAGGCGGGGACGAAGTAGCGGCCGCGACCGGGACGCGCCCTTAGAGTCCACAGGCCGGACGCCGGCGTGAGGGCCGGGCGCGATCCGGTGGGCAGACGAGCGGGGTGAGGTGGCCGATGGAGCTTGAGGACATACTGCCGGCCCCGGTTCCCGGCCAGGTGCGGGCGGCGCTGCTCGCCCCGCTCGTCGACCACCACTGCCACGGGGTACGCCGCGACGAGCTCAGCCGCTCGCAGTTCGAGCCGCTGATCACCGAGGCGGGCACCCCCGCGCCTCCGGGCACCACGCACTTCGACACCCCGGTGGGCACCGCCATCAGGCGCTGGTGCGCCCCCGTCCTCGGG
>NZ_JBFBIK010000129.1:0-20330 GCF_040685555.1 Sphaerisporangium sp. NPDC088356 | reverse complement strand
CCGTGTCGAAGCACTCGGCGTACCGCTCCAGCCACACCCGCTGCGGCAGGCCGGGGGGGTACAGCACTCCGCGCCAGTGGATGTACTGCCACCCCGACGTCCCGACGAGCAACATGAGAGCTCACGCCCCCCGACCCCATGTCCACGGCCTGCGTATGGCCAGGATGCATGCCCGCTCCGGGCGCGCACCACACCGGGTCGCCCGCCCGGGGTCAGTCGAGCTGGACGCGATCGAGGCCGGACTACGACGGTGCGAGGACAATCTGGACCATTACGTCGAGTTCCATCTGAGGAGCGTGCTGTGAAGATCTTCATTTCTTCCGACATGGAGGGCACCGCCGGAGTCGTCGACTGGGACCAATGCATCATCGGGGGCTCCCAGTACCCTTACTACACCGAACTGCTGACCGGGGAGATCAACGCCGCCATCGAGGGCGCGATGCAGGCCGGCGCCACCGAGTTCCTGGTCAACGACGCGCATTCGAAGATGGCCAACCTCAAACCGGACGCGCTCGCCGGGCGGGCCGGCTACCTGTCCGGCCGGTACAAGCCCATGTACATGATGCAGGGTCTCGACGCGAGCTACGACGCCATCTTCTTGGTGTCCTATCACGGCTCGATGGGCAGCAGGGGTTCGGTCCTGTCGCACACCTACTTCCCGATGGCGTTCGCCGAGGTCACCATCAACGGCGTCGTCGCGGGCGAGGCCGGCATCAACTCGCTGGTCGCCGCCGCCTACCAGGTGCCGATCGTGCTGGTCACCGGCGACGCGACGACCGCCGAGGAGACCGAGCGGTTCTGCCCGGGGATCAAAGCCGCGGTGGTGAAGAGATCCGTCTCGCGGTTCTCGGCCGAAGCGCTGCATCCGGCGGCGGCGAGGGACCTGATCCGCGAGCGGGCGCGGTCGGCCATCGAGGATCTGCCCACCGCGATGCCTGCGGCCGTCAGCCTTCCCGCCACCTTGGGCATCTCCTTCCGCAGCAGCGACTACTGCGAGCTGGCCGGCAGGATCGCCGGCGTCGAGCGAACCGGTGACCTGTCGGCGAGCATCACCGGCGACGATCCGCTGCAGATCTACCAGACGTTCATCACGGTCGTGCTGCTCTGCCGTGGTCTCATTGAGTGAAAATCGGCGACGGTCCCGGGTTCTCCGACAGGGAGATCATCGCCGTGACCGGTGCGCTCGGGTCAGCCGCACGCCGGGGGGGCCGTCGGCGCGACAGGTCAGCCGGAGCGGACGTGGACGAGGTCGAAGCTGCCGGCGAGGCCCCAGGTGCGCAGGCCGGGGCGGCCGCTGACGTAACGGGTGTCGGTGGCGGAGCCGAGGGTCTGCCAGGTGCCGGCCGGGCTCATCAGGCCCATGGTCAGCCGGTTTCCTTGTACCGCGAAGCGAAGGTTCAAGTAGGTGGCGGACGGCCAGGTCAAGCGCCCGGAGGCGAGGGTGGTCCACTGGCCGCCGTCGTTCCTGGCGATGACCCATTCCTGGGAACCGCCGCCGTCGCGCTTGAGCTCGGCCTGGTAGTAGTGGGTGCCGTCCTGGGCTCTGGCCACCAGGGCGATGCCCGAGTTCGGCGGGTTCGCGCTCGCTCGGATCGACGCGTCGACGGTGTACGCCCGCCAGCCGGCGTCGCCGGCCAGGGTCACGCCGTCGCCGGTGGAGCACAGCTCCCATGACACGGGGTGGCAGGCCGACCAGGAGCCCGACTGGGGTTGCCACTGGGCGGTGCTCTGGTTCTCGAAGTCGTCGGTCAGCCGCGAAGGCTGGGCTGCGGCGCGGAACGTCCAGAGCCTGTCGTCGGCTGTCGTGTCGGTCACCTGGACGATGTTGGCGCTGTCGGAGGTCGAGGCGCCGGCGACGCCGAGCAGCAGGCCGCTGTTGCGGTTGCGCACCTTGAACCGGCCGCCGCCCGCGTCGACCAGGCTCCACACCTGGTCGGCCGTGCCGTTCTCGTGGAACTGCCTCACCTGTGCCCCGGCCGAGGTCGACGCGTCCTGGACGGCGAGCTGCAGGCCGCTGCCGAGATTGAGGATCTTGTAGTAGCCGCCGCCCGCGTCGGCCAGTTCCCACAGGTGGTCCTGCGTCCCGCTGTCGGCGTACTGCTGCACGTTCGCGTTGTCGTCCTGGGAGGCGTTCTGGACGGCGAGCAGCTTGCCGCTGCCGGCGTTGAAGATCTTGAATACGGGTGGCGACCACACCTCGAACTCCGACAGCCCCCAGCCGGTGCCGCCGCCGGGGTTGGGCGCGACGACGCGAAGCCGGGAGGTGTCGATCGGCGGGAAGGTGATCTCGTTCAGCGCGTTGCCGGTCGGCCCGCCCGGCGTGCGGAGCTGACCGGGGACGGTGGCCCACGCGGTGCCGGTCCAGTACTGCAGGTCGTAGCTCCCCGGGGTGCGGACGCCGCCGCCGTCGTCGTAGAACCACAGGCGTACGTCCCGCACCGTCACCGCGCGGCCGAAGTCCACCCCCACAGAGTCGCTCGCGTTGGGCGTGCCGTAGCTGGTCCAGCGGGTGTTGTTCGGGATGTCACGGCGCCAGACCAGGCCGTCGACGACGTTCCACACGTTGTCGTACGGCGAGGTGTAGGAGGCGAACGGCTGCGCCCGGTAGCCGAACCGCTGCCCGTTGGCGGCGATGTTCACCGTCCCGCCGCCGCTGGACTGGGTGATCGGCGCGCCCACGTTGACGGTCACCGCGCCGAGCCCGGCCTGGCTCGCGGCCAGGACGCCGTCGACGTAGACGCGCAGGCCGGCGCCCTGCCCGTACCTGCCGCCGGTGCGGTCCCACAGGACGGTGACGCTGTGCCCGTGGTAAGGCGTGTTCTCCAGGGCGAAGTAGTCCCAGGTGGCCGGGGCCAGCGGCCGTACGGTAAGGGTGTCGTCGGCCTTGCCGCGCAGCCCGACCAGCTCGGAGATGACGTTGTCGGTGTAGGTCGAGTGGTTGTAGTCCTCGCTGTGGTTGGCGCCGTCGTAGATCCAGGTGGGATTGTCCGGGTGGTGCGCCTCCGCTACATACGGTTTGCCGTTCTTGTACTGCGTGGCCGCGTAAGTGTGCAGCAGGTTGACGTAGTCGGCGGCGGAGACGTACGGCTGCGCGGGGTAGTCCTGCAGCAGGTTGGCCAGCGCCGTCAGCGTCTGCGACGTTGCGAACGGCCAGGAAGGGCCGTTCCACCGGCAGCACGAGCCCGCCTGGTACATGAACCAGGGGCTGCGCCGCTCGGCGGTCGTCGGGCCGTAGGCGGCGGCGAAGCCGTTCGGGTCGAGCAGCTGCTGGAACGCGCTCGCGTTGGCCGCCGGGGCCAGGCCGAAGACCCAGGGCAGGTAGCCCATCAGCTCCCTGCTGCCGGTTTTGCCGAGGTTCGGATTGCCGTCGCGCGCGATGCCGTAGTAGAACTGCCGTCCGCCGTCCCACAGGCGGGCCTGTACCGCGTTCTGCAACGCGGCGGCGCGGGCGTTGAAGTCGGCGGCGGTGCCGGCGTCCCCGGCCAGGGCGGCGATCCGGGCGATGGCCCGTGCGTCGCCGTACTGGTAGGAGTTGATCGTCGGACGGTACCCGTGACCGCCGTGGTAAGGGTCGGCGGACTCCAGCGACGAGGCGGAGAACTCCGTCGCGTCCCATACCGGCGCCTGCCAGTAGAGGCCGAGCGCGGGGTTGAAGTGGTTGGCCCACCCGTCGTACTGCCTGATCAGCGCGGGTTGCTGCGCGAGGGTGAACGCGCGGTCGCCGCCGGCGAGCAGTTGCTGCCAGACGGAGCTGGCGGCCCAGAAGCTGTACTCGTGCGCCCAGTCGGAGGTGTCGGCGTTCACCGCGTCGACCATCGGCTTGGGGAACTGGCCCGGCCCGTTGAGCCAGTAGTGGATGACGTCCTTGACGTACTGCTGATCGCGGAGCCAGCGGCCCTCGCTGATCTGGTGTCCCGCGGCGGCGGAGATCCCTCCATAGGGGGCGCCGTAGGAGACGGGCCGCAGGAACTCGTTGGACAGCCACCCGTACTCGGGGCCGGTGTAGACGAGGTGTTCCTTGTATGTCTGCCAGCGGTAGTAGTAGACGCTCTGGATCTGCTGGTCCGGCACCTCGAGGAACGGGATGTTGGCCTCGAACCAGGCCGGGTCCTCGGTCGAGCCGAGCAGCGCGCCGTGGTTCAGGAACAGGGTGCCCTGCGGCGTCCGGGGATAGCGGCTCGGAGGCTGGACGGCGGCGGCGGGAGCGACCGGCATCCCGCAGAGCAGGAGCGTCACGGCGATGGCGGCCAGCAGGTTCGAAGCTCTCACAAGTTCTCCCGGCGGGGGGTGGTACCGGAGATGTGTACTTCATTGTGCGTCTGCGGGAGGTTATGTCAATCTCTGGTGGAAAGTGTTTAATCCGGCCGTTTGCCGCATCTCGCCGATCCATTCCGCGACGCGGTGGAGCAGGGTGGTGGCGAAGGGGAGCGGGCGATCGGAGATCTTCCGATGACGCAGATTTCCGGCAGAAGCGACGCGGTCGGATTTCCGGCAGGAGTGACGCGGTCAGATCTCGGCGAGGGTGTCGAGAAGCGTGCCGGCGGTTTCGACGTCCTCGCTCAAGGAGCGGTCCTCGGTGCGCGGGTCGAGCCGGGGAGCCGCCGCCGCGAAGGCCGTGCCGGCGGGCGTGGACGGGTCGGGGGTGATGCCGCGCCGGCGCAGCGCGCGTACGACCGCCACCAGTTCGCAGGCGAGGACCAGCCGGTAGGCGGTGGCGGCCTGTAGCGTCTGCCGCGCCGACTGCGAGGCGAAGCTCGCGTGCTCCTCCACGCCCCGCGACAGGACGGCGTGGCCGAGCGCCGCCGGGTACGCGGCGTTGCGGAGCTGGGCGAGCGCCGAGTTCGCGGAGTACTCCAGGATCATCACCCCCGAGCTGGCGGCGGCGCCCTCGGCGAGGAAGGGCCGCAGGCCGGTGAACGCGGGCTCCACCAGCGTCGCCAGGCGAGCGGTGGACAGGTGCGCGGTGTGCAGGAGCGCCACCCTGACGTGGTCGAGGGTGAGCCCGAGGGTCGCCTGGTGGAAGCCCCCGTGGTGGTGCGCCGTTCCGGTCTCGGCGGAGATCAGCGGGTTCTCCGAAGCCGAGTTGATCTCGACGTCCAGCACGCGTTCGAGCGCGGTCGCGGCCTCCAGGGCCGGGCCGTGCACCTGCGGGAAGCACCGGTACCCGAAGGGATCCTGGATACGCGCCGGCCTCACCCCTGTTCCCGTCCTGCCCAGCAGTCGCCGCATCTCGGTGGCGACCGCGACGTTGCCGGGATGGGGCCGTCCGGCGTGCACCCGCTCGTCGTACGCCTCGCTGCCGCCGTCGACCGCGAGCAGCGAAAGGGCGGTGACCACCTGGGTCGCCCGCAGCAGGCTCGTGATCTCCGACCAGCCGAGCACGGCCTGGCCGATCGTCAGGGCACTGCTGCTGCAGAAGGCGAGCGCGTCCCCGGTCTCCAGCCTGATCGGCTCGGGCGGGGCCGCATGCCCGCCGGTCGACGGGCGTTCGCCGGTCGATGGACGTTCGCCGGTGTGGCCGGCGGTCCACGGGCGCTCGCCGATGAGGGTCAGCCCGGCCTCCGCCAGGGCGGTGAGGTCTCCTGTGCCGATCGCCCCGATCTCGTGGATCTCGGGCAGGTGCCCCGCGTTGAGCGCCTGGGCCAGCGCCTCGGCGAAGACGGGCTGGAGCCCGGCGCCACCGGCCAGAATCTGGTTCGCGCGGACGGCGAGCATCGCGCGTACCTGGGGGGTGGGCACCAGAGGGCCGATGCCGCCGGCGTGGCTGCGCAGCAGGCGGAGCCCGTGGGTGTCGCTGTCGGCGGGCGCGACGTCCTCACCGCGGTTGGCGCCGACCCCGGTGTTACGCCCGTACACCGGCCGTCGTTCCGCGATCTCCGCGGCGGCCTTGTGGGAGGCGGTGGCGCGGTCGAGCCCCTCAGCGGCAAGGGAGACGGGGGCATCGGCGTATGCGATGTCCGTGATGTCGGCCGGACGGGTTCGGGTCCCGTCCAGGGTGATCGTCCGCGACGTCATCAGAGAGCCCCTTATCAAGCACTTTACTCGGCACATCGCCCGGAGCCATTGACATGAACGTATTCAGCGACAATCCTGCATGAAAATCTACATACGGAGCAAGAGGATGAAAGCACCCAAGGAGGGGTCCGGAGGCAGGGGTCACTCCGAAGCCCGGGAGGCAAGACCTCGCGGGCCCGGCGAGGGGCGAGCCGGTGACCAGGTCGGGTGTCGTGGGTTCTGCGAGGGAGAAGCGAGTGGGTGATTCGGTGAGCCAGGGGGTGGCGGTCGCGTCCGAGGACGCGTCTCGGGTGGCGGCCCGCCTCCGGGAGCTGCTCGAAGGTCACCGGCTGTCGCCGTCGCAGCGCCGGATCGCCCGTCACCTCCTCGAACGCCCCCACGAGGCGGTGTTCCTCACCAGCGTCGACATCGCCGAGGCGGTCGGCACCAGCCAGCCGTCCGTGACGCGCTTCGCGTTCGCCCTGGGGTTCACCGGCTTTCCGGAGTTCCGCGACCACCTGCGGGCCGCGTTGCGCGACGGCGACGGCGTGGCGGCGGAGTCCGCGGAGCTCAACCCCGTCCAGGCCATGGTGGACTCCGAGCTCCGCAACCTGGAGCTGCTGCGCGACTCCCTCGGCGACACCCGGCGGCTGGTGGACGTGGCCGCGAACCTGGCGGCGTCCCGGCCGCTGCCGGTCGTCGGGCTGCGGGTGTCCGCGCCGCTCGCCCATCTCTTCGGGTACCTGGCGGCCAAGGCGCATCCCGACGTGCGGGTCATCGACACCCCCGGGTCTACGCTGGAGGACACGCTGAGCCGGGCCAGGGAGGCCGGCGCCGCGTGGGTGCTCGCGTTCGGCCTGCCCCGTTACCCGCGCGAGCTGCGAGACGGGCTCGTCTGGGCGAAGCGGGAGGGCCTGCGGGTGGCGCTGGTCACCGACCACTCCGTCGGCGCGCTCGCCGAGCACGCGGACGTGGTGCTCACCGCGCCCGTCAGCTCGCAGTTCGCCTTCGACTCGCAGGCGGCGCCGAGCGTGCTGTGCGCGGCCCTGGTCCACTCCATGATCTACGCGCTGCCGCCCGGCGAGCAGGCGTCCATCGAGGAGTTCGAGAACAGCGCCGCGGAACGCCGGCTCTTCCTGGCCGAATGAGCGGCGGGCCATCGCCCGGGTCGCCCCCGGCGAACACCATGCTTTCCAGCACAGAGTCTTCGATCACCACCGGCCCGAACGGGCCCGGCGGCCGAGCAAGGAGAACGACAGCGATGAGTGACGACGTCCGGCGGGTCATCCGCTCTCCCCGTGGCACGGAGCTGTCCTGCCAGGGATGGCAGCAGGAGGCCGCCTTCCGGATGCTGCACAACAACCTCGACCCCGAGGTGGCCGAGCATCCGGACAAGCTCGTGGTGTACGGCGGTACGGGGAAGGCGGCGCGCGACTGGCCGTCGTTCGACGCCATCGCGCGTACGCTCCAGGGCCTGAAGCAGGACGAGACGCTGCTCGTGCAGTCCGGGCGCCCCGTCGGGGTGATGCGGACTCACGAATGGGCGCCCCGCGTGCTGATCGCCAACTCCAACCTGGTCCCCGACTGGGCGAACTGGGAGGAGTTCCGGCGCCTGGAGGCGGCCGGGCTGACGATGTACGGCCAGATGACCGCCGGTTCCTGGATCTACATCGGCACCCAGGGCATCCTGCAGGGCACGTACGAGACCTTCGCCGCGGTGGCCGCCAAGCGGTTCGGCGGGACCCTCGCCGGGACGATCACGCTCACCGCCGGGCTTGGCGGGATGGGCGGCGCCCAGCCGATGGCGGTGACCATGAACGACGGTGTCGCGATCTGCGTCGAGTGCGACCCTTCGCGCATCGCCCGCCGGATCGAGCACCGCTACCTCGACGTCGAGGCCCGGGACATCGACGACGCGCTCCGGCTCGCGGTCGAGGCCAGGGACGCCAGGCGCCCGCTCTCGATCGGGCTGCTCGGCAACGCCGCCGACGTGCTGCCCCGGCTGCTGGCGATGGGCGCCCCGATCGACATCGTCACCGACCAGACCTCGGCGCACGACCCGCTGTCGTACCTGCCGCTCGGGATGGCCTTCGAGGACATGCGCGACGAGGCGGACAAGGACCCCGCCGCCTTCACCCTGCGCGCCCGCGAGGCGATGGCCACGCACGTCGAGGCCATGGTCGGCTTCATGGACGGGGGCGCCGAGGTCTTCGACTACGGCAACTCGATCCGCGGGGAGGCCAAGCTCGCCGGATACACGCGCGCCTTCGACTTCCCCGGCTTCGTCCCGGCCTACATCCGGCCGCTGTTCTGCGAGGGCAAGGGACCGTTCCGCTGGGCCGCGCTGTCGGGCGACGCGCGGGACATCGCCGCGACCGACCGGGCGATCCTC
This sequence comes from Sphaerisporangium sp. NPDC088356, assembly GCF_040685555.1. Taxonomy (NCBI): domain Bacteria; kingdom Bacillati; phylum Actinomycetota; class Actinomycetes; order Streptosporangiales; family Streptosporangiaceae; genus Sphaerisporangium; species Sphaerisporangium sp. NPDC088356. The sequence continues at coordinate 11,944 of NZ_JBFBIK010000129.1, read as the reverse complement.
GACCTGTTCCCTGAGAACGAGTCGCTCGCCCGCTGGATCAAGCTCGCCGGGGAGCGGGTCGCCTTCCAGGGGCTGCCGGCCCGTATCTGCTGGCTCGGGTACGGCGAGCGCGACCGGGCCGGGGTGCGGTTCAACGAGATGGTGGCCTCGGGTGAGCTGCGCGCCCCGCTGGTCATCGGCCGTGACCACCTCGACTGCGGGTCGGTCGCCTCGCCGTACCGCGAGACCGAGGCGATGCTGGACGGCTCCGACGCCATCGCCGACTGGCCGTTGCTCAACGCGATGGTCAACGTCGCCTCGGGCGCGTCCTGGGTGTCGATCCACCACGGCGGCGGGGTGGGCATCGGCCGCTCGATCCACGCGGGCCAGGTGGCGGTCGCGGACGGTACGGCCCTGGCCGCGCAGAAGCTGGAGCGAGTCCTGACCAACGATCCGGGTATGGGCGTCATCAGGCACGTCGACGCGGGCTACGACAGGGCCGCCGAGATCGCCGGAGAGCGCGGCGTGGCGGTACCGATGGCAGACGGGGGAGCACGGTGACCGACCACCCTTGGCGGCGCGGGCTCGCGGGACGGCGGGCGGCGCTTCGGGTCCGGTTCGAGGGATTGTGGAAAGGTCTCACGGCGATCGGCGACGAGGGGGCCGGCGGGTACCGGCGGTTCGCCTGGACGCCGGTCGACCTGGCCCTGCGCGGCTGGTTCCGGGAGCAGGCGGCGCTGCGCGGCCTGAGCTACGAGCTTGACCGCAACGGCAACCAGTGGGCCTGGTGGGGAACTCCCGGCCCCGGCGCGGTGGTGACCGGGAGCCATCTGGACAGCGTGCCGGGGGGCGGCGCCTTCGACGGCCCGCTCGGCGTGGTCTCGGCGTTCCTCGCCGTCGACGAGCTGCGCGAGCGGTGTGTCGTCCCGGCGCGCCCGATCGCGGTGGTCAACTTCGCCGACGAGGAGGGTTCCCGTTTTGGGGTGGCCTGCGTCGGCAGCCGCCTGCTCACCGGCATCCTCGCCCCGGACGAGGCCCGAGCCCTGCGCGACGGCGACGGAGTGACCCTCGCCGAGGCCCTACAGGCGGCACGAACCACACCAGGACACGACGATCAGCCCGCCGTGCCGGATATGTCGGAAAGCAGGCGAAGTCTCGCGTCCCACCAAAGTGCGGATCACGGGCAAGTCCCCGAGCCCGGCGCCCTGCGAGAGGGCCATCAGGGTCTTGTCCCGAGTCCCACCGGCATCGGGCGAGATGATCTCGCTCTTGGTCGGATCGGGGTGTTCGTGGAGCTGCATATCGAGCAGGGGCGGGGGCTGGACGAGCTGGACGCGCCCATCGGCGTGGCGAGCGCGATCTGGCCGCATGGCCGGTGGCGCTGCACCTTCCACGGTGAGGCCAACCACGCGGGAACCACCCGGCTGGCCGACCGGCACGACCCCATGCTGCCGTTCGCCTCGGCGGTGCTCGCCGCCAGGCAGGCGGCGGAACAGGCCGGCGCGCTGGCGACGTTCGGCAAGGTTCGCGTCGACCCCAACGGCACCAACGCCATCCCCTCACGGGTCGACGCCTGGCTCGACGGCCGCGCGCCCGACGCCGCCACGGTCGACGCGATGGTCGGTCGCATAGCCGAGGCCGCGCGGGGGGCGGGCGCCGAGCACGGCGTGCGGGTCGAGGTCGTGGAAGAGTCCTCGACCCCCGTGGTCGAGTTCGGCGACGAACTGCGCGACCGGATCGCGGCGACGCTCGGCGGGGTCCCCGCCCTGCCCACCGGGGCGGGTCACGACGCGGGCATCCTGTCGGCGTCGGTGCCGAGCGCCATGCTCTTCGTGCGCAACCGGACCGGGGTGAGCCACAGCCCGGCCGAGCACGCCGAGACCGAAGACTGCGTCGCCGGCGTCGTGGCCCTGACCGCGGTACTGGAGGATCTCGCATGCCGATGACCCGGCTCCACCCCGCTCCGGCCGTTGTACCGGGTGCCATGGTGATGCGGACCCCGAGCGGCGGGGGCCTTGGCAGTACGGGGGGTGGGGCGTGGTGACGGTCTTCTTCGCCGACCATGCCTGGCTGGGTGGCGAGGCGGCGGTTTCCGGTGTGGTGGTGGAGGCGGCCGGGGGACGCGTCACGGACGTACGGCGCGGGGTCTCCGCGCCGCCGCCCGGGGCCGTCCACCTGCGGGGGGTGACCGTGCCGGGGCTCGCCAACGCCCACTCGCACGCCTTCCACCGGGCGCTGCGCGGGCGCACCCAGCGCGAGCGCGGCACGTTCTGGACGTGGCGCCGGCAGATGTACGACGTCGCCGCCCGCCTCACCCCGGACGGCTACCACGCCCTCGCCCGGGCCGCCTACGCCGAGATGGCGCTCGCCGGAGTGACCTGCGTCGGCGAGTTCCACTACGTCCACCACGACACCGGGGGACGGCCGTACGCCTCGCCCAACGTCATGGGGGAGGCGCTGCTCGCCGCCGCCGCCGAGGCGGGGATCCGCATCACGCTGCTCGACACCTGCTACCTGCGGGGCGGCTTCGGGATGCCGCTCGAAGGGCCGCAGCTGCGCTTCGGCGACCGCGACGCGGAGGCCTGGGTGGAGAGGGCCGCCGGCCTGAAGGGCGGCGAGCACGCCCGCGTCGGCGCGGCCGTCCACTCGGTACGCGCCGTGCCGTCCGAGGCGATCGGCACGGTGAGCGGCTGGGCGCGTGAGCGCAGCGCCCCGCTGCACTTCCACCTGTCCGAGCAGGTCGCCGAGAACCAGGCGTGCCTGTCCGCCTACGGCCGTACCCCGGCGGAGCTGCTGGCCGAGCACGGCGCGCTCGGCCCCCTGTCCACCGCCGTGCACGCGACCCACCTGACCCCGCACGACCGCACGCTGCTCGGGGAGTCGCGCACCGGCGTCTGCATGTGTCCCACCACCGAGCGCGACCTCGCGGACGGCATCGGCCGAGCGCGAGCGCTGGCGGACGCCGGATCGCCCCTGTCGCTGGGCAGCGACAGCAACGCCGTCGTCGACCTCTTCGAGGAGGCGCGCGGCGTGGAGCTGGACGAGCGCCTCGCCACCCGCGAGCGCGGGCACTGGCTCGCCGCCGACCTGCTGCGGGCGGCCACCTCCGGCGGCCACGCCTCGCTCGGCTGGCCGGAGGCGGGCCGCATCGAGGTGGGCGCCCCCGCCGACCTGGTGACCGTCACCCTCGACTCGGTACGGACGGCAGGCTCGCCCGCCGACGCCCTGGTCGAGTCTGTGGTGTTCGCCGCCACGGCGGCCGACGTCCGCGAGGTGGTCGTCGGTGGCCGCCGGGTCGTCGCCGACGGTCGGCACCTGCTCGTGGACGACGTCCCCGCCGCCCTCGCCACCGCCATCGGGGAGCTGACATGAGCGTCCCCCGCGAACACGCACTCTCGGAGCTGACATGAGTTCCCTGCTCATCGACAACATCGGCTCCCTGGTCACCAACGACCCGGCGCTCGGCGAGGGGACGCTCGGCCTGGTGCCGGACGCCGCGCTCGTCGTCGAGGACGGCCGCGTGGCCTGGGCGGGCCCGCGTTCACGGGTGCCGGAGGGGGCCGCGCGCGAGCGGTTCGACGCCGGGGGACGGGCGGTGATCCCCGGGTTCGTGGACAGCCACGCGCACCTGGTGTTCGCCGGGGACCGCACCGCGGAGTTCGAGGCCCGGATGTCCGGCCGCCCGTACACGGCCGGCGGCATCCGCACGACGGTCGCGGCGACCCGCGCGGCGGGGGACGACGCGCTGCGGGCTAACCTGCGGCGCCTGGTGTCCGAGGCGCTCAGGTCGGGCACGACCACGATCGAGTGCAAGTCCGGGTACGGCCTCACGGTCGAGGACGAGGCGCGGAGCCTGCGCCTCGCCGCCGAGCACACCGCCGAGGTGACCTACCTCGGCGCCCACGTGGTCCCACCCGAGTACGCCGGCGACCCGGACGCGTACGTCGCGCTGGTGAGCGGTGCGATGCTCGACGCCTGCGCCCCGCACGCCAGGTGGATCGACGTGTTCTGCGACCGGGGCGCCTTCGACGGCGACCAGACCAGGGCGATCCTCACGGCGGGCAAGGAGCGGGGCCTGGTTCCCCGGGTGCACGCCGGCCAGCTCGGCCCCGGCCCCGGCGTCGCGATCGCGGTGGAGCTGGGGGCGGCCTCGGCCGACCACGTGACGCACCTGAGCGACGCCGACGTGGAGGCGCTGGCGTCCGGTGACACCGTGGCGACGCTGCTGCCCGGTGCGGAGTTCTCCACCCGCTCGCGCTACCCCGACGCGCGCCGCCTGCTCGACGCCGGGGCGACGGTCGCCCTGGCCGCCGACTGCAACCCCGGGTCGAGCTACACGACGAACATCCCGTTCTGCGTCGCCCTGGCCGTGCGCGACATGAACATGACACCGGGGGAGGCGGTGTGGGCGGCCACGATGGGCGGCGCCCGGGCGCTGCGGCGTACGGACGTCGGGCATCTCGCGCCCGGCGCGCGCGCCGACGTCGTCCTGCTGGACGCCCCGTCGCACGTCCACCTGTCCTACCGTCCCGGCGTCCCCATGGTCGCCCGCGTGTGGAAGGCAGGGGAGCCGGTCGTCGCCTGACCCACGGGGACACGGTGACGCGCGGTGAACGGCGGACCCGCCCCAGGAGGGAGAACCTCCCTCCTGGGGGTTGCTCAGACCAGGCCGAGGGAGAGCATCGCGTCGGCGACCCGTTTGAAGCCGTCGATGTTCGCGCCGGCGACGTAGTTTCCCGGCTGGTCGTACTCGTCGGCGGTCTCCAGGCAGCGGACGTGGATGTCCCGCATGATCTGCCGCAGGCGTTGCTCGGAGTACTCGAAGGTCCACGAATCGCGGCTGGCGTTCTGCTGCATCTCCAGCGCGCTGGTCGCGACGCCGCCCGCGTTGGCGGCCTTGCCCGGTCCGAAGGACACGCCCGCCTGCTGGAACACCCGTATGGCGCCCGGGGTGGCGGGCATGTTGGCGCCCTCGCCGACCGCGACGCAGCCTGAGCGGACGAGCGTCTCGGCGTCGGCGGCGCTGATCTCGTTCTGGGTGGCGGACGGCATCGCCACCTCGCACGGCACCTCCCAGACGCCCCGGCCGGGCACGAAGGAGGCGCTACCGCCGCGCCGCTCGGCGTAGACGTGCAACCGGGCGCGCTCGACCTCCTTGAGCCGCTTCAGCAGGTCGACGTCGATGCCCTTCTCGTCGAGGATGTGCCCCGAGGAGTCGGAGCAGGCGACCACGACGCCGCCGAGCTGCTGGACCTTCTCGATGGCGTAGATGGCGACGTTGCCCGAGCCCGAGACCACGACGCGCTTGCCGTCGAACGACGTGCCGCGTGCCTTCAGCATCTCGTCGACGAAGAACGCGCAGCCGTACCCGGTTGCCTCGGTGCGTACTTGGGCGCCGCCGTAACCAAGGCCCTTGCCCGTGATCACCCCGGACTCGTAGCGGTTCGTGATTCGCTTGTACTGCCCGAACAGGTAGCCGACCTCGCGCTGCCCGACGCCGATGTCACCGGCCGGAACGTCGGTGTGCTCCCCGATGTGGCGGTAGAGCTCGGTCATGAAGCTCTGGCAGAAGCGCATGATCTCGCGAGGGGAGCGCCCCTTCGGGTCGAAGTCGGAGCCGCCCTTGCCCCCGCCGATCGGCAGGCCGGTCAGGCTGTTCTTGAAGATCTGCTCGAAGCCGAGGAACTTCACGATGCCGAGGTACACCGAGGGATGGAAGCGCAGCCCGCCCTTGTAGGGGCCGAGCGCGCTGTTGAACTCGACGCGGAAGCCGCGGTTGATGTGCACCTCGCCCTGGTCGTCCTCCCAGGGAACCCGGAAGATGATCTGCCGCTCGGGCTCGCATATCCGCTCGATGATCTTCGACTCGGCGTACTCGGGATGCTTGCCAAGGACCGGTCCGATGCTCTCCAGTACTTCCTGGACGGACTGGTGGAACTCGGCCTCGCCCGGATTGCGGCGCAGGACGTTGTCGTAGATCGACGACAGCTTCTCGTGCGGCATCGACTATCCCCTTGCTCTCGGGGGGTGCTTCCCCGTCGCTACTTTAGGGTCCCGGGCTGAGTGTGCTCGCCTTGATCGCCGCGCGCCATCGGCCCCCGGGGGGCTCACCAGCGGATGACGCTCGCCGCCCAGGTGTAGCCGGTGCCGGCCGCGAGGAGGAGCACCAGGTCGCCGGGGGAGAGCCGCCCCGCCCGGGCCGCCCGGTCGAGCCCGAGCAGCGGGTCCACCCCGCTCATGTGGCCGGTGTCGTCCAGGTACGTCGCCTGGTCAGGGGACAGCCCGAGCTCCTTGACCAGGGTGTCGTGCAGCGAGCGCTTGACGTGGATGCCGCACAGGTGCGAGACGTCGTCGCGGCCCGCGCCCGAGCGGCGCAGGGCCTCGTCGGCGGCGGCGAGGAAGTTGGGCAGCGTGACGGGGTCCAGCCGTTCCTTCATCCCTCCTGGATCCGGCACGTCGAGGAAGTGCCGTCCGCCGCGCACCGTCTCGTGGCTCGCCGGCTCGGCGCTGCCCCCCGCAGGGACCATCACGTCCAGCGAGAACGACCCGTCGGTGATCATGTGGCAGCCGAGCACCTCCCGCGGCACCCGCCCGGCCTCATCACCGGCGTCCCTGACGAACAGCGCCGCCACCGCGCCGTCGCCGAAGTCGTAGGCGAACCGCGTGCGCGGGTTGCCGTAGTCGATGAGGGAGGACTCGCGGGACGCGGCCACGGCCAGCACCGTGCGGATCTCGTCCTCGGCCCGCAGCAGGTCGCGGCACACCCGCACGGCCACCGGCGACCCGCAGGAGACGTAGGCGAGCTCCAGCACCGTCGCCCGGCCGCAGCGCAGCAGGTGGGCCACGCGCGGCGCGGCGTGCCAGACCTCGAAGTCCTTCCACGTCGAGCCGAAGTAGACCAGGGCGTCGACCTCTTCGGGCTCCATGCCCCGCTCGGCGAGCAGCCGCCGTGCCGCGGTGGCCGCCATGTCGCTGACATGCTCGTCCGGGGCCGCGATGTGCTTGCCGCGCAGGCCGAACCTGTCGACCAGCACCTGCTCGGGGATCCCGGACAGGCCGGAGATCTCGGCCGCGTCCATCCACCGCTCCGGCAGGTACGACGCCGTGGCGGCGAGCCGCACGCGGGTCATCCGGCCTGCTCCCACACGCCGCGCAGCTTGCTCTTCAGCACCTTGTCGACGGCGGAACGGGGCAGCCTGTCGACCAGCCGTACGTACTTGGGCGCCTTGAACCCGGCGAGCCGCGCCCGGCAGTGCGCGATCAGCTCGGAGGCCTCCGGCGCCGCGCCGGGCACGGGAACCACGAACGCGCAGCCCACCTCGCCCCAGCGCGCGTCGGGGACGCCGACCACCGCCACCTCGGCGACTTCGGGATGACCCTGCAACACCGACTCCGCCTCCGCCGGGTAGACGTTCTCACCACCGGATACGTACATGTCCTTCGCCCGGTCGCGGATGCGGTAGAAGCCGTCCGCGTCGCGCTCGGCGATGTCTCCGGTGCGCAGCCAGCCCCCGGTCACGGCCGCGCGGGTGGCCTCCGGGTCGCGCCAGTAGCCCGCGAACACGTTCGGGCCCCGCACGACCAGCTCGCCGATGCCCGGCCCGTCGAGCGTGCCGCCGGTCTCCACGTCGCGCAGCGCCACGTCGACGTGCGGGTACGGGATGCCCGCCCAGCCGACGCGGCCCGCGATGTCCTCCTCGGGAAGGCACAGGACGTTCGGCGCGGCCTCGGTGAGGCCGTACCCCTGGACGATCCGCACGCCCCGGTCCAGCCAGGTGCGCAGCAACGGCTCGGGCATGGGGGCGCCGCCGACCACGACACGGCGCAGCCCGGACAGGTCGGCGGTCGCGAAGCCGGGATGCTGCGCCATGAACAGGTAGGTCGCGGGCACGCCCATCATCGTCGTCACACCCCGCTCGGCGATGAGGCGCAGCGCCCGCCCGGCGTCGAACGACGGCTCCAGCACGACGGTCGCGCCCTTCCACCAGGCGAGCAGGGGCTGGACGTTCCACCCGCCGACGTGGAACTGGGGGAGCACCTGCAGGACGACGTCGTCCTCGCGCAGCTCGCAGCCCCGGTCGAGGGACAGGTTGGTCCAAAAGCAGTTGGCGTGGGTCAGCAGGGCGCCCTTCGGCCGTCCTGTCGTGCCGGCGGTGTAGACGAGCAGCAGGCCGTCGTCGTCCGCCGGGTCGCGGTGCTCGTCTCCCGCGCCGCCGGTGTCCCCGGCGCCGGTGTCCTCGCCCGTCGTGGCGAGCGCGTCCAGGCCGCCGCGGGTGAGCTCCGCGACGCGGCAGGGGTGGCCGGAGCTCGTACGGGCCTCCTCCGCGAGCGGGACCAGCGCGGGTGCGGCGAACATGATCGACGGCTCGGCGTCCGCGAGCTGGTAGGCCACCTCGGGCGCGGTCAGCCGCACGTTGACCGGGGTGAGGATCAGCCCGGCCTTGGCGCAGGCGAAGAACAGCTCGACGTGCTCGGGGCGGTTGCCCGTCAGCGTGGCGACCCGGTCGCCCCGGCGCACCCCGGCGGCGAGGAGGCCCGCCGCGAGCCGTTCCGACCGGGCGTCCAGCTCGCCGTACGAGGTCGCCTCGCCCTCGAAGACGATGGCGGTGCGGTGGGGGGTGGCACGCGCGCGGTCGCGCAGCCACCGGCCCAGGGCCGACGTCATCGTTCCGTCCCCGTGCTGCCGGACGCTTCAGGCCCGTCCGCGCCCGAGCCGGACGGTTCGTACCCGTTCGAGCCGGACGCTTCGGGTACGGTGGCGCCGAGGCCGCGGAGGATGAAGGCGTACATCTCCTCGAAGACCTGGTCAGGCACCGCGCTCGGGCCGTCCTTCCACAGGATCCAGCGCATGCCGATCAGCTCGCCGACCCCCATCAGCGCCCAGGCGAGCACCTCGGGGTCGGCCTGGGCGATCTCGCCGTCGGCCATCGCCGCGCGCAACCCGCCCACGTAGCCGTCGGCGATGGTCCGGTAGTGCCGCTGCAGCATGCCCGGCGAGGCGAACTCGGCCTGGCGGATGATCCGGTAGAGCGCGGGATGCTCGGCGGTGAACCGGAAGAACCCCTTGAAGCCCAGCCTTTCCGACTCGGGCCGGGTGCGACCCTGCCTGGCCCCCTCGGACATCGCCCGGCGGACGCGCCGGTTGAGGTCGGCGACCAGCTCGTCGAAGATCTGCTGCTTGCCCTCGAAGTAGATGTAGAACGTGCCCTGCGAGCACCCGGCCGCCTCGGTGATCTTGACGATCGAGGCCTCGTGGTAGCCGAGCTCGGCGAACACCTCCTCCGAGGCGTCGAGCAGCCGCCGCCGGGTGCGTTCACCCTTCGGGGACAGTGGCCGCCCCCGCGTGCTGGTGGGCGGCGGCTCGTCCTCGACCTGCCATGCCTGCATTCGCGCTCCCCCGATCAAAGCGTCAGCCCGCGGACACCCGGGACAGGTGGGCGTGCAGCAGCGCCGAGAACTCGCCCGGCCGCTGGGTGTACGGGAAGTGCCCGGTGCCCTCCATGACGTGCTCGGAGTAGCGGCCGTACCGGGTGAGGACGTCCCTGGTCTGCTGGATCATCGGCTGGGCCGGGAACGACTCCTCGCCGGGCCAGTCCGGCACGTACCCGCTCGCGCCGAGGTGGCCGAGGTCGACCATCGAGGTGTCGGAGACGATCGCGTCCAGGTCGCCGCGGACCCAGAGCACCGGGGCGCGGCATCCGGACTCAGGCAGGCCGCTCCAGTCGAGGTACTTCGGGGAGATCGCGTTGAGCACCCCGCGCGTCCCCGGCGCGACGCCCGGCCAGTTCTCCGACGCCTCGGAGTCGCCCGGGTAGCTGCCGTCGCCGAGGTGGGTGGACAGGATGCCCCTGAGCAGGGCCTCCTCGTCGCGGACGCCGTCCGGGCCGGGGAAGTAGAGGGTGCGCACGACGTTGCGCGGCGAGAGCGGGCTGGCGTCCGACTCGTCGCCCTCGGCGATGAGCTTCACCAGGTCGGGGTTGGCGGTGCCGCCGCCCGAGCCGGCGAAGTCGGGCGCGCACGGCGTGCCGTCGAGCCTGGTGCCGCCGAACCCGTACGGCGAGACCGGCGCCACCGGGGTGAGGCTGAGGACGCGGCCGGGGTGGCGCATGGCGAGGTCGAGGATGACGCCGCCCCCCAGCGAGTGGCCCACCAGGTGGACGGCGTCGAGGCCGAGCGCGTCGAGCAGCGCGATCAGGTCGTCGCTGTAGTCGGCGACGCCCCGGGTCGCGTCGACGGGCGCGGGGTCACTGCTCCCGTAGCCGCGCAGGTCGGGGGCGATGCCGTGGAAGCCGTCGGGGAGCAGGCCGAGCTGCTCGTCCCAGGCGGAGCCGTCGGAGAGGTTGCCGTGCACGAACACGACGGGGACACCTGCGCCCGTCTCCCGGATGTGCGTCGTCAGACGCTCGGTGCGGACGGTGCGGGATCGGGCTGCGTTCATCGCCATCCCTTGACGAAGAGGATTGTTGCCGCCAAGTTAACAGGTGAATCACCTCTCATAAAAGAGGGTGTGCGCGACAAGGAGCGGTTCATGCGGAGACTGCGGCGATTGACGTCGGCTCTGGCCATGGTGGTTCTGGGAGTCTCGGGGGTGGTCGCGCAAGCGCCGCCCGCGTCGGCGACGGGGCAGGTGAGCCTGGAGGCGACCTACACCACCAGCCTCCAGAACGGCTGGGCCCAGGTGGAGCGTTACCGTGACGCCTCGACCGGCTTCGCGACCGAGGCCTATCCTCCGGGCGGCGTCGGCGACCAGACGGGCCAGACCAGGCGGTTCTTCGGGGACGTCGCCCAGCCGCACTCCTCGCGCTTCCTGCTGTACCACGCGCCCGGCTGGCAGAGCGGCTCCAAGGCCGTGCCGGTCCTGCTGGTGCACGGCGCCAACCAGACCGCCGACCAGGCGTGGGCGAACCCCAACGTCCTCGGCGACTACGGCTGCGGGCGCACAACGTGCCCCTCCACCGGGCTCATGCAGTATCTGGACGCGCGCGGATACAAGGTGTTCGCGATCGGCTTCCCCCACAAGACCGGCGACGGCTACCGCTGGTCGGAGCAGATCCGCGACGCGATCCAGATCATCAGGACCAAGACGGGCGCCTCCCAGGTCGACCTGATCGGCTGGTCCAAGGGGGCGTTCAACGCCCGGATGTACGTCTCGTCGCTGCGCCAGTCGTGGGGCAGCGCCTACGGTGGCGACGTGCGCAAGCTCGTGCTCGTCGGCGGGCCGAACAAGGGCTTCGACTGGGGCTACCGGCACGGCTGGAGCCACGACTTCGCGATCTACCCCGACTGTGGCGGCGCCCTCAACGCCCCCGCGCCGCACACCTCCATGGTCTGCTACGGCCTGTGGCGGGACGGCACCCAGCTGAGCTACGAGGGAACCGCGTTCCCCGGAGGCCGGCAGATGCTGGCGCGCTGGGACAGCGTCTACCCGCTGCCCACGGCCGAGCAGGACTGGTACACCACCTACTACGGCGGCACGGGCTTCTACACCAAGGGGCGCGGCATCCAGTACAGCATCGACCAGGGCTCGCTCGTGCAGCCGATGATCAACGCGGGGGTCCCGTCGAGCGTCGCGGTCTACCAGCTCTGCGGGAGCATGCCCGACATGCCGTTGATGCACAACGAGCACACCGGGCCGTCCGATGGCGCGGTGTTCATCGCGAGCTGCGCGGCGACCGACGGCATCGCCAACCGGGTGGCCACCGCCACGCTCCCGCTCAACCACCTGCGCCTCGGCTGGGACTCCGGCGCCGAGGCCCAGATGGCGGCCTGGCTGGGCTGACGGCACCTCTTCGGTTCCCTTGCCCGGCGATCGCCTCGGCTGGCGTCAAGGGCGCGGAGGGGTTCCCGCCTTCATACGACCGGAGTGCCGCGCCTCATCGAATCCTTTCAGCGTGGAGACCCCGGCCTTCGGGCCGGGGAGGAAACGCGGCACGGTGCCGCACGGGTTTTCTCGAACATTCGCGCG
>NZ_JBFBIK010000128.1:0-20533 GCF_040685555.1 Sphaerisporangium sp. NPDC088356 | reverse complement strand
CGCCTCCCTCAGGGAGGCGGCCGATCGAAGTTCAGTTGAACAGCACTCGCAGGCTGAACGACGTGGTGTCGCCCGACTGCCTGCCGCTCAGGCCCACGGCCCGCAGTGCCCGCAGGTTGGCCCGCTCCTCGCCCCGGAAGTTGTCCAGGTAGTACTTCTCGATCTTGTCGAGGTCGACGAAGAGCGCGGCGGTCGCCGAGTCCGCGTCCGGAATCGCGATCTTGAAGGTCTCGCTGTCGCCCAGCGTGCCCTGCTCGTTCAGCTTGCCCGCGTAGTCCTGCGAGCTCGCGAGGACCAGCTTCCCGTCGCCCGCCGCCTTGGCGATCTGCGGCACCCCATCTCCCGAGTCGGCGACGAAGCGCTCGATCTTGGAGACGACCTCCTGGGCCTTGGCGGGGTCGGTGGTGAGCACGGCGCCGACGTTGGGCATCGCGCCGTCGAGGCCCTGCTGGTCGACCGCCACCGTGAGGTTCTCGCCGAGAAGGGTCACGATGTCGGCGGGAAGGGCGATGCCGTACATCTGCTGGGCCCGGGTGACGAAGTCGGTGAAGGCCTGGCCGCCCGCGGAGCCCTCGGCCGCCTTCTTGATCTGCGGCCACTGCTTGGCGAGCGTGTCGCCGAGGCCCGAGACCGACAGGGCCCCCGCCGTCGAGGCGGGCAGGCCGCTCAGGCGTATCGCCTCCGGGTCGGCCGGCCCCTGCACGGTCGAGCCACGGGAGATTCCGGTCAGTTCCGCGTAGCCGCTGTCGAACCGCAGGGCGCCCGCGACGCGCACGTTCTTGATCATGTCGAGCGTGGCGGTGTCGGCCGGCATGGCCGTGCCCGCCGCCTTGGCGATCTGGCCCACGTTGCCCCAGAACGAGAGCACGCCGGGCTCGCCGAGGGCCTGCAGGTCGGCGGCGAAGTCGGCGTTCTGCGACAGCGGCGCCGCCTTGGCGTAGGAGTCGGCCGCCGCCTGGGTCGTCGCGAGGATCGCGTAGTCCTCCCGGAACGCGAGGCCCTTCAATTCGCCACCCGTGTTCAGCTTGGCCAGCCCGGCGCGGGCCCCGGCCTCGTCGGTGACCTGAACGGCCACGGCCACCTCGGGCGTCCGCTTTCCGGGAAGCGGGGACAGGAGGCCGAAGCCGACGCGGGCGCCGATCCACGGCTCGACGTCACGGGCGTAGTCGACCTTGGCGAGGTCCTCGCTGTCCTTGCTGACCAGGTCGAAGAGCGCCCTGCGCGGGTCGTCGCCGGTGAAGCTGTCGCGGGTGGCCGAGAACTTCCTGGCGAGGTTGAACAGCGCCACCTTCTGGTTGGCGGCCGGGTCCAGGTCGACCCGCACGTACGCCAGGGTGCCGGAAGGGAGCACGTCCTCGGGTTGCGTGCCGCCCCCGCTGAGGAGGCTGACGGCGTACACGCCGCCACCCCCGACCACGACCACGAGGACGGCCGCGATGATCGCGAGCAGCCATCCCTTTCCCGTCTTCCCGCGGGGTGGCACGGGCGACCCGAGCTCCTCATGCTGCCATGGGGGCGGGCCGGCCGAGGGCGGGGCGCCGTACGCGTAGGGCTGTGTGTAGGGGCCCGGAGCGGGGTGCCGGTAGGACACGGTCCGATCGGGGTCCTGGTTGAAGGGGTACGGGGGGAGGGGTTCGCCTGACATGTTCCACTCTCGGGGCAATTAGGTGGGATTGATGGACAAGCTAGATCGTCCCGGTAGAGAGACACTTGCAAGGCGCTTTACCTCGAATCTTCGAGAACCGCTCCCGCCGGGCATGCGCATGAGGGCCTCGGTAAGGTAGTGGGCCAGAACAAGGTTCCGGTACGGGCGGCGAAGCGGGGCAAAGAGTACAGATGACGAAGTTCGACGAGGCGACACAGGCGATCAGGATCGACGAGACCACGTACGACGTGTGCCTCGACCCCGGTTACTCGATCGGAGGGCCGCTCAACGGCGGCTACCTCATGGCCGTGGTGCTGCGCGCCGTCGTGGACGCCTCACCGCACGACCATCCGGTGTCCACCGCCGTCCAGTTCCTCAGGTCGCCGGCGCCGGGCCCCGCCCGCGTACGGCTGGAGCAGCTCAAGGCGGGCAGGACCGCCGCGATGACCCGGGCGACCCTGATCCAGGACGACACCGCGTACATCGACACGCTCGTGACCACGGCGACGCTCGGCGGCGCCGCGAGCGAGTGGGCCGGGTCGCCCGCGGTCGCCATGCCTCCCATCGAGGACTGCGTCGCGCTGCCGGACCCGAAGCCCGAGTCCAACATGACGCTCAACGCCCAGATGGAGATGCGGTTCGACCCGCCGAGCATCGGCTGGCTGACCGGCGAGCCGACCGGGCGGCCGGAGTCTCGCGCGTACTTCCGCATGTCGGAGCCCCAGGAGCCCGATCCCTTCATCCTGGCCCTGGCCGTGGACGCGCTGCCGCCCGTCGTCTTCTCCGCGGGCAGCCGTGGCTGGGCCCCGACGGTCGAGCTGACCTGGCACCTGCGGGCGCTGCCCGCGCCCGGCTGGCTGACCCTCATCGGCCAAGGGCGCGTGATCAGGGACGGATGGTTCGACGAGGACGTCGAGGTGTGGGACTCCGAGGGAAACATGGTGGCCCAGTCGCGCCAGCTCGCCCGCCTCGGCCGGGGCTGACCGGGCGCCTGTGACCGGCCGGTCACGCGCGGCGCGCAGGGATTACTCCGGTGTGAGGATTCTTACCGCGAGCGATTGTTCATGGTCCCCTAATCTTGGGAATCATGTCGGACATCGGGAGCATCGCCCACGCGCCGTGGGTCAGCGTCATCGAATCAGCAGACGACCATAGTGCTCAGGGAGACCCCGCCATAGGGATCTTCGACAGCGGCGTGGGAGGCCTCACGGTCGCCCGGGCGATCATCGACCAGCTCCCGAACGAATCGATCCTGTACGTCGCCGACACCGCGCGGCAGCCGTACGGGCCGAAGCGTATCGCCGAGGTGCGCGCCTTCGCCCTCCAGGTGATGGACCACCTCGTCGAGCACGACGTGAAGATGCTCGTGATCGCCTGTAACAGCGCGAGCGCCGCGGTCCTGAGGGACGCCAGGGAGCGCTACGACGTCCCCGTGGTGGAGGTCATCCAGCCGGCGACGCGCAGGGCCGTACGGGCCACCAGGAACGGGCGGGTGGGCGTGATCGCCACGCGGGCGACCATCGGGTCCATGGCCTACCAGGACGCCTTCGCGGCGGCGCCGGACGTGCGCCTCACGGGCGTGGCGGCGCCGCGGCTGGTGGAGTTCGTGGAGCGGGGCGAGACCATGAGCGACGAGGTCATCGAGGTCGCGAGGGAGTACCTCCAGCCGGTGATCGACGACGGCTGCGACACGCTGATCCTCGGCTGCACGCACTACCCGCTGCTCGCCGGCGCGATCTCCTACGTCATGGGGGACGACGTCACGCTGGTGTCCAGCGCGGACGAGACGGCCAAGGACGTCTGCCGCGTCCTTCACGACCGCGGGCTGGCGGGGCAGGGCTCCACGCCTCGCCACAGGTTTCGCGCGACCGGCGACGGCACGCTGTTCGCCGACCTCGGACGCCGGTTCCTCGGGCCCGAGATCGGTACCGTCGAGCGCGCGCCGGTTGGGGACGTTTCGGGCGAAGAGGCGTTGACCGCGCCGAGTTAGGAGCTGCCGTGAAGTTGACGATCGTCGGGTGCTCAGGGAGCTTCCCCGGCCCCGAGAGTCCCGCGTCCTGTTACCTGCTGGAGGCGGAGGGGTTCCGGTTGCTCCTCGACTTCGGCAACGGCTCCCTCGGAGTCCTCCAGCGGCACATCGGCCTGTACGACGTGGACGCCATCTGCCTGTCGCACCTGCACGCCGACCACTGCCTCGACCTGTGCGCCTACCACGTGGTGCGCACCTACTCGCCCGACCGCACGCTGCCCCGGGTGCCGGTCTACGCGCCGGAGGACGCCCCGCGCCGCCTGGCCGCCGCCTACGGCATGGACGAGGAGCCCGGCCTTGAGACCGCGTTCGACTTCGCGCCGCTCGCGCCGGGCACCTTCTCGGTGGGCCCGTTCGAGGTCACGGCCGCGCCGATGAACCACCCCGTGGAGACGTACGGCTTCCGGGTGTCGCACGGCGGGCACTCGGTGGCGTACTCCGCCGACACCGGCGAATCGGCGGAGCTCGTCAAGCTCGCCGCGGGCGCGGACATCCTGCTGTGCGAGGCGTCCTTCCTCGACCGGCCGGACATCCCCGCGGGCCTCCACCTGACCGGCAGGCAGGCCGCCGAGCACGCCGCCCGCGCGGGGGTCGGCACGCTCGTGCTCACCCATCTGGTGCCGTGGTACGACCCGTCCGAGATCCTCGGCGACGCCTGCCGCGGCGGCTTCGAAGGCCGCGTGGAACTCGCGCGGAGCGGGGCCGTGTATGACCTAAGGTGAGGCTCATGGCACGTGACGATGGACGTAGTCCCGATCAGCTTCGGCCGGTGACGATCACCCGCGACTGGCTCGCCCACGCCGAGGGCTCTGTCCTTGTGGAGTTCGGCGGCACCAAGGTGCTGTGCGCCGCCTCCGTGCAGGACGGCGTGCCCCGCTGGCGCAGGGGGAGCGGGCTCGGCTGGATCACCGCCGAGTACGCCATGCTGCCTCGCGCCACCAACACCCGCACCGACCGCGAGTCGGTGCGCGGCAAGATCGGCGGGCGGACGCACGAGATCTCCCGCCTGATCGGGCGCTCCCTGCGGGCCTGCGTCGACTACAAGGCCCTCGGCGAGAACTCCATCGTGCTCGACTGCGACGTGCTCCAGGCCGACGGCGGCACCCGCACGGCCGCCATCACCGGGGCGTACGTCGCCCTGGCCGACGCCATCGCCTGGATGCGCAAGCGCAAGATGTGCCCCGGCGACCCGCTGGTCAACTCCGTGGCCGCCGTCTCGGTCGGCATCGTCGGCTCCACCCCGCTGCTCGACCTCTGCTACTCCGAGGACGTCGCCGCCGAGACCGACATGAACGTCGTCATGACCGGGTCGGGCGAGTTCGTCGAGGTCCAGGGCACCGCCGAGGGCGTCCCCTTCGACCGCTCGACCCTCGACGCCCTGCTCGACCTCGCCGGCGCGGGCTGCGCCGAGCTGACCCTGCGCCAGCGCGAGGCCCTGTCGTGAGCGCCGCGACGAGGGTCGTGCTGGCGACCCGCAACCAGGGCAAGATCGTCGAGCTCCGGCGCATCCTGGCCGAGGCCGACGAGAAGACCGAGCTGGTCGGGCTCGACGAGTTCCCCGAGATCGGCGAGGTCGCCGAAACCGGCCTGACCTTCGCGGAGAACGCCCTGCTCAAGGCGCACGCGGTCGCCTCGGCGAGCGGGCTGCCCGCGATCGCCGACGACTCGGGCCTCTGCGTGGACGCGCTGAACGGCATGCCCGGGGTCTTCTCGGCCCGCTGGTCGGGGTCCCACGGTGACGACGCCGCCAACCTGAGGCTCCTGCTCGCCCAGGTGTCCGACGTCCCGGACGGCCGCAGGGGCGCGCACTTCGCCTGCGCGGCGGCGATCGCCCTGCCCTCGGGGCACGAGCGCGTCGTCGAGGGCACGCTCGCCGGGGCGGTGATCCGCACGCCGCGCGGCACCAACGGGTTCGGGTACGACCCTGCCTTCGTCCCCGAGGGCGAGAGCCGTACGACCGCGGAGATGCCGCCCGGCGACAAGGACGCCATCAGCCACCGGGGCCGAGCCTTCCGCGCCCTGGTGCCCGTCATGCGAGAGCTGCTCGGCTCCTGACGCGCGGTGCGCATCTGGGGCCGAGCCGCCGTAACCAGGGCGTAAGAATCGTGGCGGGCCTATGGGCGTAGCGTTCCGTCTGTGAACACGAACCAGACGCGCCAGGGCGACCACGCATGGGCGGCGGCGCTCATCGGCGTGGTGGCGGGCGCGGTCGCCCTCGGGATCGGCCAGCTCGTCGCCGGCCTGCTCAACCCGAAGGCGTCCCCGGTCATCGCGGTCGGCGACGCCGCGGTCGACCGCACGCCCGCGGCGCTCAAAGAGTGGGCGATCCGGACCTTCGGCTCCAACGACAAGCTGGTGCTGATCGCGGGCATCATCGTCGTGCTGGTCCTGATCGCCGCCGGGCTCGGGCTGCTGGCGCGCAGGCGTGTCGGGTTCGGCACGACCGGCATGATGATCTTCGGCATCATCGGCATGGCGGCCGCGTTCAGCCGGCCGGACTCCGGGCCTCTCGACGTCCTCCCCTCCATAGTCGGCGCGGGAGCCGGTGCCTGGGCGTTGAGCATCCTGGTCCGCCGCACCTGGCCGGCCGTGGAGCCCGGGTACGAGGACCTGCGCCGTCACCGGGCGGGCGAAGCCGCTCCCGAGCCGCCGGAGAGCCTTCAGCCGTCCGAGGAGCCCGCGCCGTCCGAGAGCGCCGGCGGGACGGTGGAGAGGCCGGTCGTCATGCGTTCCGGCTCGCGGCTGCACGAGTTCGACCGGCGAGGCCTGCTCACCGGGGCCGCCGCGGGGGTCGTCGTCGCCGGAGTCGGCGGGCTGGCGGGCAGGGGCCTCGCCGGTCGGCTGAACGTCGACACCGAACGGGCACAGATCGCGCTGCCCCGGCCCGCGAGCCCCGCCAAGCCCCTCCCGGCGGGAGCCGACCTCCGCCTGAAGGACCTGCCTCCCTTCACCACCCCGAACCGCGACTTCTACCGCGTCGACACGGCGCTGGTCGTGCCCCAGGTGGACCCGAAGACCTGGACGCTGAAGATCCACGGGATGGTCGACAGGCCCGTCGAGCTGACCTACGCCGACCTGCTCAAGCGGCCCCTCATGGAGTCCGACGTGACGCTGACCTGCGTGTCCAACGACGTCGGGGGGCCGTACGTCGGCAACGCCCGCTGGCTCGGCACGCGCCTGGCCGACGTGCTCCGCGAGGCGGGCATCCGGTCGGGGGCCGACATGCTGTTGTCCACCTCCTCGGACGGATGGACCTGCGGCACCCCCCTGGACATCACGATGGACGGCCGCGACGCGCTGCTCGCCATCGCGATGAACGGCGAGGTCCTGCCCGTCTCCCACGGCTTCCCGGTCCGCCAGGTGATCCCCGGCCTGTACGGCTACGTGTCGGCGACCAAGTGGGTCACCGACATCAAGGTCACCCGCTACGACCAGGACGAGGCGTACTGGACGCCGCGCGGCTGGGCGCCCAAGGGCCCCATCAAGACCGAGTCCCGCATCGACCTTCCCAGGGGCGGTTCCACGATCACCGCGGGCCGTACGGCCATCGCGGGCGTGGCGTGGGCGCAGCACCGGGGCATCGACGCGGTCGAGGTGCGTATCGACAAGGGCTCCTGGCAGCAGGCGCGCCTGGCCGAGGTACCGGGCCCGGACACCTGGCGCCAGTGGGTCGTCGACAACTGGCAGGCCACTCCCGGAAAGCACACCATCGAGGTCCGGGCCACGGACGCGACGGGACAGACCCAGACCGCCGACTACGCCCCTCCCGCGCCGGACGGCGCCTCCGGCTGGCACTCCATCCTCGTCGTCGTGAAGTAGCACCCGCCTCGGCGTGTGGTCCCAGGTGAATCCCGGAATCGTCCGCCCGCCCGTTCGCGGCACCCCTACGATCGGCCACTGACCGGGTCGGTGCGGGAATTTGGGGGAGCACATTGTCCGGAGCCAGTTACGGCGGTCCACTGCCGCGGGGGGCGTCTCGGCACGGGTTCGCGGGGGCGGCCTACAACCCCGTCGTCACGTCCGACGGCGTCCGATGGCGCGACTACGAGTTGGCGGCCGAGACCTCCGCCGACGAGTGGCGGCCGGTCCTGCGGCCGCTCACTGTCAACGACGGCCCGATCTCCGCATGGCACGACGTCCCGGTGCCGGCGCGGCACGACGGCACGCCGCGACGCCAGGAAACCTCGGCGCCACAGCGGCGCGGGATGCTGCCGCGCTGGCCCGGCGGCCCGACGTCGCCGGGGCAGGAGGTGCCCTCGCGGCACGACGGGCTGCTGCCCAAGTGGCCGGGGCCGGAGGCCGACTGGTTCGACGGTCCCGCCCGGCCGCCCAGGCTCGACGTCTCCCGGCCCTACGGCACGCCCGGCGGCCTGGCCTGGCCTGACCCGCAGGTCCAGCGCGACCTGTGCCAGGTGGTGCCCGACGGGGCCCGCTTCCCCGACCCGCGCGGCACCTGGGTGCGCCTGGTCAACGGGGAGGGCCCCTCGGAGGATCCCTTCCGGGCGACCAACTCCCTCGACTGCGCCCTCGCGGTCGTCTCCACCTGGCACGGCGAGCCGGTCGTGGCCGCGCCCCGGCAGCCCGAGTACGACCGGGTGGGCAGGCCCTCGCTGAGCGGGGAGCCGGGCGGCGTCGCCCGTGCGGAGCGCTGGCTGGGGCACCGTTTCGAGTACGTCGGGCAGGGGCGCCGCGCGTACGCCACGGTCGCGCAGCGGCTGCGGGGCGGTGGCCACGGCGCGGCGGCCGTGCTGGTCTCCCGCTGGCCGTCCGGGGGCAGCCACGCGTGGAACGCCGTCAACGCGGCGGGTGAGGTGGTGTGGATCGACGCCCAGCGCGGGCACACCTCCGTGGATCCGCCACCCGGGCCCGTCACCGGCGTCTTCTGCGTCATGATCGACCGGCGCGGGCGGCGCCTGTGACCGGGCACGGGCTCTCGGCGGAGCAGGCCAGGCTGCTGGCCGAGGAGTACTTCAACGGCCCGCTGCCCGCCGAGGAGGCGACCGAGGTCGGCCTCTACGTCTTCGAGGAGGGGTACGTCGCCTGGGCGAAGACACCCGAATCCGAGGACCCCGGCACGTTGCCCGCCACGGTCGGGGGCGGGTGCGTGGTCATCGACAGGTTCACCGGCGAGCTGTCGATCCGGCCACTGCTCAACCCCGAGACCGTGGCCGAGCAGTGGCCGGGACGCCGCCCCCGATAGACGCTACGCGGAGGTCAGTCGCTCGCCAGGGAGCCGACGATGGACGCCCGGGCCGCGCGGCGGGCCGGGAGCACGGCCGCGAGCACCCCGGCCAGGCCTGACAGGGCGACGAGGAGCAGCACCTGCGTCACGGGAACCCGGAAGAGGAGGTCGTCCACGAGCGTCCGGGTGGCCGCCCAGCCGAACGTGACGCCCAGCGCCACACCGACGATCGCCCCCATGAGGCCGAGGATCAGCGCCTCCACCGACAGCATCCGCCGCAGCTGCGACCGGGTCAGGCCAAGGGCCCTGAGCAGCGCCGACTCCCGGGTCCTTTCGTGCACCGACAGGCTCAGCGTGTTGGCGATGCCCAGCAGCGAGATGAGGATCGCGAGCCCGAGCAGCGCGGCGATGATCACCAGTGTCATGTCCAGCATCTCGTCGAACTGGCTCCTGACCTCGGTGGAGCTGAGGACCTTCGCGGTCGGGTACGGCTGGGCCGCCGCCTCGACGACCTTCCTGGAGACGTCGGGGGTCACGCCGTCCTTGGCGTTCACGAGGATCCGGCGGTCGTCCAGCCGGCCGAAGTACTTTTCGAAGGTGCCGTCGGGGACGGTGATGCCCGGCAGCGACACGGTGCCATCGTCGAAGACGCCGAGAACCGTGAGCTTCACGGTCCCGGCCTTGGGCGTGGCCAGCGTGATCGAGGCACCCGGCGCGACTCCGAGATCCTTGGCGATGTGGCTCGCCACCAGCGCCGTCCCGCCCGTGAAGCCTCGCAGGGAACCCTTCTGCAGTGCGGGCGTGTACGTCCCGCTGAACGTGCCGACGGGAAGCGTCCCGTCGCCCTGGCCCTCCTTGGCGACCGCGTCCCTGATCTGCACCACCGAGGCCAGCTCGGGCCTCGTACGGAGATCGGCGGCCAGGGCTCGCGGGAGCACAGCCTCGCGGGAATCGCCGGCCTGCGCGGAGACCATGTAGTCGACAGGGAACTGCTGGTCGAGCTTCGCGGTGTACGTCGCCCGGGTGGTCGCGGTGATCACCGAGATGAGCGTCATCAGCGTCACGCCGATCGTGAGCGCGACCGTCGTCGTGGCCGAACGCTTCGGGTTGCGCCGGGAGTTGTCCATCGCGAGCTTGCCGGGCACCCCGAACAGCTTGGCGGGCGCCCAGCCGGCGAACGCGCTCAGCGGTCTGACGATGACCGGACCGAGAACCAGCACGGCGCAGAAGGTCAGCACGCCGCCCGCCATGACGATGTAGAGCGCGATCGGCCCGGTGTCCATCGTGACCCCGGCCACGGTCGCTCCCGCGCCGCCCAGCAGGAACAGCGCGGCGAACACCATCCGCACGACACCGGTGCTGAACGTGTGGTCGTCGGTCTGCGTGCGCAACGCCGCGATGGGGGCGACCTTGGTGGCCGTACGGGCGGGCAGCAGCGCGGCCCCGACGGTGACGACCAGGCCGATGGCGAGCGCGAGCGCGATCGTACGGGGCGCCAGCGAGACGCCGCCCGAGGGCAGGTCCTGTCCTGTCGCGTTCAGCACGGCGAGCGCCCCGGCGCCGAGGCCGAGCCCGGTCAGCAGGCCGAGAGCCGAGGAGATGAGCCCGACCGCCACCGACTCAAGGAGGATGGAACCGAAGACCTGCCTGCGTGTGGCACCGATGCAGCGAAGCAGTGCCATCTCCCTGGTGCGCTGAGCGACCAGGATGTTGAACGTGTTGTAGATGACCAGCGCCGCGACGAGCATCGCGACCAGGCCGAACATCAGCAGCCCCAGCGTGAGGAAGTCGGTGTCGGCGCCGTTGGCCTTGGCCAGTTCCCTGGAGAGCTCGTCCCCGGTCCAGGCCTTGAACTTCGTGCCCGTGAGCGCCGAGGAGACCGCGGCCTTCAGGCTCTCGGGCGTCGTGCCGTCCGCCGCCGCGACGTCGATCTCGGTGAAGCCCTGCTCCCCGGTCATGGCCTGCGCCGTGGCCGTGGTGAACCCGACCGCGCCCGTGTAGGCGAGCTGCAGGTCCACGCCCACGTCGAAGAGCCCGACCAGCCGGAAGGTGTGCGGCTTGCCGTGGGCGTCCAGCACCGAGACGGTGTCTCCCGGCGTGAAGCCCCGGGTCTTGGCCGTGTTCTTGTCGATGACGACCTGGTCGCCGGAGGCCGGGACGGCGCCGGAGGTGATCGCCGTGCGGTTCAGCCTGCCGCCGACGACGGAGACGCCGGTGGTCGGGATGTCGCCGACCGCCTTGCCGTCCTTGCCGATCAGCGCGGCCTCGCCCTGCACCAGGCCCTGCGCCTCGGCGACGCCGGCGACGCCCTTGACCTTGGCGAGGTCGCTCGCGAGCAGCCGGGCCGGCTTGTCGCCGCCCGAGTCGGAGGGGAGCAGCGCCACGTCCACCTTGTCGGCGGAGGCGGCGATCCGCTGGGAGAAGCCCGCCTGGACCGTGTCGGTGAGCACGAACGTGCCCGCGATGAACCCCACTCCCAGCGTGATCGCCAGTGAGGTGAGCAGGAGCCTGAGCTTGTGCGCCCGCAGCCCCGCCAGAGTGGTGCGGAACACCTCAGCCCTCCAGCTTCATCAGCGTGTCGAGCACGGTCTGCGGGGAGGGCTGCGCCAGCTCGGTCACCAGCAGGCCGTCGCGCAGGAACACCACGCGGTCGGCGTAGGAGGCGGCGACGGGGTCGTGGGTGACCATGACGATGGTCTGACCGAGCTCCCGTACCGAGGTGCGCAGGAAGGACAGCACCTCCGCGCCGCTGCGCGAGTCCAGGTTGCCGGTCGGCTCGTCCGCGAAGATGACCTGGGGCTTGCTGATGAGCGCCCGCGCGACCGCGACGCGCTGCTGCTGGCCGCCCGACAGTTCGTTCGGCTTGTGCCTCAGCCGGTCGCGCAGCCCGACGGTGCGGATCACCGTGTCGAACAGCTGCTGGTCGGCCTGACGTCCGGCGATGTCCAGCGGCAGGCGGATGTTCTGCTCGGCGGTCAGCGTCGGGAGCAGGTTGAAGGCCTGGAAAATGAAGCCCACCCGCTCACGCCGCAGCGCGGTGAGCTGCTTGTCGCTCAGCCGGGTGATCTCGATGTCGCCGATGCGCACCTCGCCTTCCGTGACGGTGTCCAGCCCCGCCAGGCAGTGCATCAGCGTGGACTTCCCCGACCCCGAAGGGCCCATGATCGCGGTGAAGGCACCGGTGTCGAATCCGACGTCGATCCCGCCCAGCGCGTGTACGGCGGCGTCGCCCTCGCCGTACACCTTGGTCACCCCTCTGGCGACGACGGCGGCGGGTGCGGTCCGGCGGACGGCTTCCTCTCCGGTGACGGTCACGTGTGGCTCCTCAAGCGGTAATCAGGCTGAGATGCGGAAACTCCGCGAGATCAACGCTATTGCCGCAGGAGCCGCGAACCATGAGCCCTGGGAACGGACTTCGGGTACGCCCGGAGAGGGGCGGCGGAGGCCCCGTGCGACTCAGGCTCTCGGGCTCCGCGGCCGGCGTGCCCGGCAGGTGGGCGGTGAACCGCCGCAGCAGTCGCCTGGTGGTGCTCGGGGCCACCACGGCGTCCCCCGCGTGCACGGAGTGGATCGCGCTGATGAGGTCGGACGGCGGCACGTCCTTCAGCAGGAACCCCGACGCCCCGGCCTTCAGCGCCGTGAAGGCGTACTCGTCGAGGTCGAAGGTCGTCAGGATGAGTACCCTGGGCGGGCCGGGCATGGCCGTGATCAGCCGGGTCGCCTCCACACCGTCCACGCGCGGCATGCGCACGTCCATCAGGACGACGTCGGCCTTCAGCGATTCGAGCAACCGCACGGCGGCGGCTCCGTCGGCGGCCTCTCCTACGACATCGATGTCCGGCTGGGCCCCGAGGACCATGCGGAAGCCGGCCCGTACGAGCTCCTGGTCGTCGACCAGCACCACCCTGATGCTCACGCGGCCCTGCTCACCGGAAGCCGTACGGTCACCTGGAAACCTCCTCCGGGGCACGGGGAGGCCTGCACGCTGCCGTCGTACATCGCGACGCGCTCGCGCATGCCGATCAGCCCGTGCCCGTCGATGCTCCGGGGCGCCGCCGCGCCGCGCCCGTCGTCGGTCACCCGCAACATGATGTCCCCGGGCCCGTAATTCATCTCGACGCGGGCACGGGCATCCGGCCCTCCGTGCTTGAGCACGTTGGTCAGGGCCTCCTGAACGATGCGGTAGACCACCAGCTGCTCGCCCTCCGGCAGGTCGCGGTGGGTGCCGCTCACCGTGAAGTGCACCGGCAGACCCGACTGGCGGATGTGCGCCATCAGCTCGTCGAGGTCGGCGACGCCCGGCTGGGGCGCGTAGTCCTCCTCATGCGCGTCGTCCTGCCTCAGCACCGCGACCAGGCGGCGCATCTCGGCGAGGGCCTGCCGTCCGGTGCTGGAGATCGTCTGTACGGCCCGGCGTGCCTGCTCGGGGTCGCTGTCGATGGTGTAGCCCGCGCCGTCCGCCTGGACGATCATCACGCTCACGTTGTGGGCGACCACGTCGTGCAGCTCGCGGGCGATGCGGGCCCGCTCGGCGGCGGTGGCGATGCGCGCCTGCTGGTCGCGCTCGTGCTCGGCGCGTTCGGCCCGCTCCTCCAGGCTTTCGAGGTAGCGCCGCCGGGTGTTGGCGTAGATGCCGCCGATCCAGGTCGCGACCACGAACACCGAGCCGGACGCGAAGGCCAGCAGGCTCGGCCGGCCCCAGCGCACCATCATCAGGCACGCGCCCAGCTCGGCGATGGCGCCGGCGGCGAGGGCCCAGCGCAGGGGGCGGTACGCGGCGACGCCGTACATCGCCACGAGCACCACGATGTCGGCGGGAACCGGCTCCAGCGGGGCGAGCCACTGCGCGAAGGCGATGAGCGCGATGGCCGCGAACACCTGGACGGGCCGGCTCCGCCGCCAGACGAGCGGGGCGATGAGCACGGCCGACAGCGCCAGGTATCCCAGCAGGCTGAGGCCGATGGTGCCCGGCAGATGACCTGTGCCGTCGTAGTTCTCGGTCGACACCAGGCACAGGAGGACGAGTGGCACCATGACGAGGACATCCACCAGCCTGCCGTGGCGGGATCCCCAAGCGCGCACTCTGCCGAACACGCAACCAACCCTACGTTCGCCCAGTTCACCCCCCTTCCCTCTGGAGAGGGATCTGTTCCTACGACCCAGGTCGTACGGCACAAATGGCTTACACCGGTCTTACGGCCCGTAAGGGATAGTTCTTTTGGGAGCACCTCCGGGTGAGTAAAGGGAGATAGTGATGCAGGGGCACAAAGACGACGGGTCGCGTGGCAAGGGGGAAAGTCACGCGACCCCGACACCCTGGACCATCTCCTCATCCCGCGCCTGACGCCCCATGCCCAGCGGGCCGATCGCGATCGAGCCGCCTCCATCGGAATGGAGGCGGCTCTCGTTGTGGCTCGGATGAGGCTCCGGCCGTCGCGGTGGGGTCGGTGGGATTCGAACCCACACTGTCAGGTACCTAAAACCTGTGCCTCCTGCCATTGGGCTACGACCCCATGCCTGTACGGCTTGCGCCATCCTAGTTGAGCGCGAGGCGATAGCCGTACCTATTAAACGAGGCCCAGCTCTTTGCGCAGGCGTGCGACGTGACCTGTGGCCTTCACGTTGTAGAGAGCCTTCTCGATCTTGCCGTCGGCGTCGATGACGAACGTCGACCGCAGCACCCCGACCGTCGTCCTGCCGTACATCGTCTTCTCACCGTAGGCGCCGTATGCCTGGTGGACCGCGAGGTCGGGGTCGGACAGCAGCGGGAACGTCAGCGAGTCGCGCTCGATGAACTTCGCCAGCTTCTGCGGGGAGTCCTTCGTCACGCCGAGCACGGTGATGCCGGCCGCGGCCAGGCCGTCGAGGCTGTCGCGGAAGTCGCACGCCTGCTTCGTGCACCCGGGCGTCATCGCGGCGGGGTAGAAGTAGAGGATGACCCGCTTGCCACGGAAGGATTCCAGGCTGGTGTTCGTGCCCTCGGCGTCGGGCAGGGTGAAGTCGGGTGCGGCGTCGCCGGGCTCGAGTCTCGTCTGCGTCACGGAGACAACCTACCGGCACGCCCACCGTGCCGGGGGGATGCCCGACCTGACAGACTGATCGCTGCAAACGTAACGGCGAGCCGGGCGAGGGCGGCTCGCCCGGGAGGAAGAGAAGGGGATCGTCATGGCGGACACCGATCCCGAGGCGCTCGAGCGGAACATCGAGCGCACCCGGGCGGAGCTGGCTGTAACCGTGGACGCCATCGTTGATCGCGTCAGCCCCAAGCGGGTCGCCGGGCGTGGCGTCGCGAAGGCCAAGGCCGGCGCCCAGCAGGTGGTCGCGGCGGCACGCGACATGGCCTTCGGCGTGGCCTACCCGGCGAAGTTCGCCGAGCCGGGGGCCTACGGCGAGCAGGACGGCTGGCACGACGACTTCCCTCCGAGGAACCTCGCGCCGATCCTCATCGGCGTCGGCGCCGTCGTCGTGGTGGGCGCCGCGATAGCCCTCTGGCGCCGCCGCCGCTGACCCACCTCGCGGTCACCGTTCGTCGTGATCGGTCAGAGGAAGGTTCTGCCCTCGCCTCGGTAGGTCGGCACGGTCTCCACCACGCGGTCGCCCTCGACCAGGTGGAGCGCGTCGAACCGCTCGCAGAGCTCTCCGGCCTTCGCGTGGCGGAACCACACCCGGTCGCCGATCCTCAGGTCGTGGGCCGCCTGGCCGAGCAGCGGGGTCTGCACCTCGCCCGCGCCCTCCCTCGCGTCGTACCGCAGGCCGGCGGGAAGGTACGGCTGCGGCAATCGGGACGCCCCCGCCGAACCGGAGGCGTGGTACCCGCCGCCGAGCACGGTGACCACGCCGTTGCCGGGCCTGCGCACGACGGGGAGCGCGAACAGCGCGGCGGGACGGCCGGTGAAGCCCCGGTAGAAGTCGAACAGGCGCGGGTGGAAGAACCCCGATCCGGCCGCGACCTCGGTGATCGCCTTCTCGCGTGAGGTCTTCTCGACCGACCCGGTGCCGCCGCCGTTGACGAACTCCAGGTCGGTGACCTGCCGGACGGCCTCGGCGATGCGCCCCCTGCGGACGATCAGCTCCCGCTGCGACCGGGACTGCATCCACCGGATCACCTGGCCGTACGGGCCCGGCACCCGGTCGCCAACGCCCGCGATCTGGGCCTCGTAGGCCATCAGCCCGACCATCCGGAACCCCGGGCGTTTCGCTATCTCGGCGGCCAGCTCCGCCGCCTGCTCCGGCTCCCTGACCGAGGAGCGCAGCACTCCGGCGCGCAGCTTGCCCGCGAGCGCGGTGAACGCCGCATCAATATCCAGACATATGCGGATCTCGTGGCGCGAGGGGACGCCGTCGGCCGCCTCGTCGATGATGTCCAGATGCTGGGGGCAGTCGACCATGAGCGTGATCTCACGCGCCGCCCGCGCGTCACCCGCCAGCTCGGCCAGCGCCTGCCTGTCCGTCGTCGGGTAGGCGACCAGGATGTCGGAGAACCCCTCTGAGGCCAGCCACAGGGCTTCGGGGAGGGTGAAGCCCATGACCCCGGCGAAGCCGTCCATCTCCAGCGCGCGCCGCAGGACGGCCCGGCAGCGGATCGACTTGCTGGCCACCCTGATGGGCTTGCCCCGGGCACGGCGGGCCATCGCGGCGCCGTTGGACCGGAGCGCGTCGAGGTCGAGGATGGCGAACGGGGGATCGAAGTGCGCGGTGGCCCGGTCGTACCGCTGGCGGTCGTCCATGACCGAAGCTTAATTGGGCCCCGGAAACGAGCCTAGGTCACATCAGGTGGCCGTCACGGGATCAGACCGTACCCGGTGCGACCGGCGTCTCGTCCGGTGCCGGGGCGCTCGCGGACCTTCGGCGCCCGGCGGGACGCCTGACGCGACGCAGGCCCTCGAACGCCAGGCCCGCGGCCATACACGCGACCGGGAGGACGGGCACGACGTACCGGTGGTCGAACGCGGCGATCAGCGGGGGCAGGACGAGCAGCGCCACGGCCACCGCCCACGGCAGGAGCACCGGCCCGCCCAGCCGCCGCCAGCGCACGAGCACCCCGAACAGGCCCACGAGCATGATCACCGCCAGCAGCGGGCCCCGGACGTAGCCCTGCTCCTGGTAGGCGCGCAGCCACCCGGCATAGGGCTCGGCGACCACGGTGTCACCGCTGCGGCCCTGGTAGGCCGAGGTCAGCTGGGGCGCGGTGCGGCCTGAGGAGGCGATCTTGCCGGTGAACGGCTTCACGGAGTCGGGAAAGACGTACGCGCTCTGCGGCCCGGGGGTTGGGTAGACCCTGCGGGTCCACTCGAAGCCCCACAGGGCGTCCTTGACGCCGGTCAGCACGAAGTCGAACGGCTGAGCCATGATCGCCTCGGTGGCGAACCTGCCCGCGAGCCGCTCGCGGTCGGCGTCCTTGCGGACCTTGGCGAGCGGCGACCCGGCATCCCAGATGTAGACCGGCGGTGCGGGACGCTCGCCGACGGGCTCGGTGGGGCAGAGGATCTTCTCCTCACCGGCCGGACGTATCTTCGCGCAGTCGGCGAACGACATCGTGCGCGCCCAGAGCCAGACGTTGCTCTGGCCGAGGCCGTAGCTCCCATGCTCGCTGTGGAACCAGACCGCGTACCCCCCGAGGCCGATCACGCCCGCGAGCGCGGCGGCGAGCACGGCCCGCCACCCCGCCCGCGCGATCAGCAGCCAGACCAGCGCGATGACCAGCACGGGCAGGCCGACGGTGCGGGTGCAGGTGGCGGCCACCAGCAGCAGGGCCGCGGCCACGGCCGTGCCCGCCGTCGGCCGCTCGCGCCAGAGCAGCACGGTCACCGCCGCCGTCACCAGGAAGGTGAACAGCAGGTCGGCCATGACCAGGTGTTCGAGCTGCACCATGTGCACGTCGAGCAGCACCGGCACGGCCGCGAGCGTCGCGCCCCAGCCGGGCAGCCGGGCCCGGCGGCGGAGCACGGCGTAGACGCAGACCGCCACGCCGAGCCCGAGCAGGTGCTGCGCGACGGCGACCGCGCCGAAGCTCTGCAGCGGCCGCAGCGCCCACAGGAACAGGGAGTAGCCGGATGGGCGTGAGTCGAGCGGCTGGGGGTCGAGGGCGGCCTTGACGTAGACGAACGAGTCGGCCCAGAACCAGAGCGCCGGACGGTACCCGAGCACGGCGACCAGCCGCAGGGCGGCCCCGGCGGCCAGAGCGAGGGCGAAGACCCAGTGCGCCCGCGCGAACGACCGTACGGACGCGGAGCGCGCGCCGGAGGCCTCCTCGGCGGGGGCGACCGCGTGCTGAGCTGTGCCCGGCGGCACGGGAACCTCCTCGGAAGCGAGACGACGGCTCCTCATGCTAGGCGCACTCCGCGACCCCGGGTTCGCGTTGTCCACAGGCTCCCAGCAAGGCGTTACCGAGGCCGCCTCCCCGCCGGCTCTTCGCGCGGGTGCGCCGCACGGTCTCGGTCTCCCGGTGTCCACCGGCACTCAAGGAGGCCTTCGCGAGGCCGGCCTCTTCTTCGGAGCACGGGCCGCTATTGACATCATTGCTCTACTAAGAGAGCATTGCTCTCAGTACAGAGCATGTGTCGGAAGCTCGCCGCCTCATTAAGGAAAGTGATCCGTGAACGCCTCCACCCTTCCCGCGACCCATCCCGAAGCCCCCGCCCGAACCCGTCCGGGCGCCCGTTCCGGGGCCGTGGCCCTCGCGGTGGCCGGTGTCCTGTTCGTGCTGTATCCAGTGGTGCGGCCGTACTCCGACGAGACGTCGATGGGTGGCGCCGTGGCGATGGCCTCCCCGGCCTGGCTGGCGGCGCACCTGTTCGCCGTGGCCGGGTTCATCCTGCTGTCCCTCGGCCTGCTGGGGCTCCACCAGGCGCTCGGCCAGCGCCTGTCGCTGCGTGCCGTGGTGGTGACGTGGGCGGGGGCAGGGCTCACCCTTCCCTACTACGGCGCCGAGACCTTCGGCCTGAACGTCATCGCGCACCGCGCCGTCCAGGACCAGAGCACCTCGCTGCTGGCGCTGGTCGACGAGTTCCGCTACGGGCCCGCCGCGGTCGTCATGTTCGGGTGCGGGTTGCTGCTGCTCGGCGTGGGCGTGGTGCTGGCCGCGGTCGCGGTCTGGCGCTCGGGCGCGCTGCCCCGGTGGAGCGCGGTGCCGATCGCCGTCGGCTTCGCCCTGTTCATCCCGCAGTTCTTCGGCCCGAACATCCTCCGGATCGCCGAAGGCGCGCTGATCGCGCTCGGCGGCGTCTGGCTCGGGGTCGAACTGTGGCGAGCGCGGTGAATACGCCTTGCCGCCCGCGATCACCTCGATAAGATCAACGTGTCAGCTCGTGCCACTCTTTTAGAGAGGGTCATGACAGCGGACAACGAGCCCAGGCCTCTCCTTGTCTTGCGTAGGGAATCACGTTGGCGCCGTCAGGTGGGGCAAAGGCTTGCCCTGGACGGACGAACGGTTGTGCACGTCAATTCGACCGCCTGACATCCGATTTTCGTGATCGGCCGCTCATTCTCCCGGTCGGCGGGGACCCGGCCGGACACCGCCCTGCCGCCGGTATCCGACCTGGAACCAGACCGTTCGCCCTGCGGGGCCGTCGTGCACCCCCCAGCGTTGCGACAGCGCCTCGACCAGGACCAGACCACGCCCGCCCTCGGCGTACAGGTCCCCGTTGACCTGTGGGGCCGTGGAGCCACCGGCGTCCAGCACGTCGACATGGACGAGGTCGTGGCACTCGGCCAGAGCCGGTGTCACCGTTCCGCCATTTCGCGAGTTCGAATGCACCACGGAATTCGTGATGACCTCGGAGACGAGCAGTGTGACGTCGTCCAGGGCCGGGTGGCCGGCGCCGAGTTTCCGCCTGACATACTCACGGGCCGATGAGACCGACTCAGGACGACCGGCCAGTTCGGTGACACCCAGCAGATTTCCCATCTTCATCCGCTTGCCTTTTCGTTCCGCTCGGAAATGTGCTCGTCTTGCGGGCTTCGCCGCACCAGACTGCCAACGGATGGCTACCATGAGTAGCGAATTACCTACACTCCGTGCTCACAGTTCGGTCAGCAATTCCGGCCGAGGGGAACGGTTTCTCTTGGAGAGGAAGGTGAGATTTTGTCCCCCGGCAATGCGACACAGCCTCCCGAGTCACCGCGCGCGCATTTCGCCTTCGAGCTGCGCCGTCACCGGCAGGCGGCGAACCTGACCCAAAGGCAGCTCGCCGCGCGCATCGGCTTCTCCGATTCCATGGTCAACATGGTCGAGCTGGCCAAGCGGCCACCGTCGAGGCGCTTCGCGGAGCTCTGCGACCGCGTCTTCGACCTGAACGGCGGCATGGTCAGGCTGTACGCGGCCACGACCTGGAACAAGGCTCCCGAGTACCTCCGGCCCTGGCTGGAGGAAGAGCAGGACGCCACCGGCCTGCGCACCTGGCAGCCCACGATCGTCCCCGGCCTGCTCCAGACGGAGGCGTACGCCAGAGAGATCATTGCCGCGACACCTGGCATTACAGATGAGGAGCTGGAGAAGCGGCTGATGAACCGCATACAGCGGCAGTCCATCCTCCAGCGGGTGAAACCGCTCGCATTGAACGTGGTCATGGACGAGGTCGTGCTCCACCGAATAATCGGTGATATAGAGGTCATGCGGGAGCAGCTAGTGGCCCGTCACGCAACCTTGGTCGGGTAACTGGTCCAGCTTCGAATGGGT
>NZ_JBFBIK010000127.1:0-20652 GCF_040685555.1 Sphaerisporangium sp. NPDC088356 | reverse complement strand
CCGAGGCCGACGATCGCGCTGATGTAGCAGAAGATCGCGATGAAGATCTTCCAGAACGGGCTCATCTCTTCCTCCAAGGTGTTCCTGCCGGGCCGCCCGGTGCGGTCCCGGCGACGACGAAGCCGAGCAGCATGACCCAGGCGTCCGGATCGGCGCGGAACCGTTTCCACCGGTCGGTCGCCAGGGCGAGCTGGGCCATCGACAACGCGCCCGACGCCACCAGCGGCACCAGGCGCTGTGGCCCGAGGTGCGGCGCGAAGGCCTCCGTCGGGTGGTCGTCGTTGGTGGTGGCGAACGGGCGCAGCACCACGTCGGTGAACCCCGTCCCGCGCAGCAGCCGGGTGAGCTTCCTGCCGATCTGGCGGTCGCCCCCGGCGTCGCGCTGAGCGGCCGCCATCGTGCCGTGCACCGACGCGAGCTCGGGGTACATGGGGTCGGCCAGGCCCCACAGCATGCTGTCGACCTCGACGACGACCAGCAGGCCGCCCGGCCTCAGCACGCGTAACGCCTCGGCGACCACAGGCGCCGGATCGGCCACGTGCTGCAGTACGTATCTGAGCAGTACGCCGCCGACGCTTCCCGTACGCAGGGGCAGCCGGGCGGCGTCGCCCAGAAGCAGGGGGGCGCCCGCGCCGGCGGCGTGCGCGAGCACCTTCTCGTCGATGTCGGCCGCCACGACGGGCAGGCCGGGCTCCGCGGCGCGCAGCCTGCGGGTGACCGCGCCCGACCCGGCGCCCAGCTCCAGCAGCGGCCCCGACCCCGCCAGCCCGAGGTCGCGCATGATGCGCAGCTCCTCGTCGAAAGAGAGGGCCGCCTGGGCCTCCAGGCGGGCGAGCTCGCCGTCGAGCCCGCCCCACGTCGTGTTGGCCGCGTCGTAGGAACCGGCCCTGCGGACCGTGGCCTCCGTGGCCTCCGGGGCCGTCATCGCGGCCTCGGGGTCATCATCATGCCGTGCCGCGGCCGCAGGGTGACCAGGGCCTCCGGTTCGACGGGGAAGCCCTCGACCAGCTCAAGGCGCACCTCCCGCAGGATCACGGCGAGTACGAGCGTCGCCTCCACCAGCGCGAAGTGCTGCCCGACGCAGATGCGCGGGCCCCCGCCGAAGGGCAGGTACTGGTGGCTGAGATGCCCGGCGGCCCGCTCCGGCGCGAACCGCTCCGGACGGTACGCCTCGGGCTCGGCCCAGTACCTCGGGTCGCGGTGCAGCACCCACGGGCTGACGCAGACCAGGGTGCCGGCGGGCACGTCGTAGCCGCCGATGACGTCGTCCTCGACCGAGCGCCGCGAGATCAGCCAGACGGGCGGGTAGAGGCGCATGGCCTCCTGGATGGCCCGGCGGCAGGCCGTGAGCCTCGGCAGGTCCCCTGCGGTCGGCACCCGTCCGCCGAGCACCTCGTCGATCTCGGCGTACACCGCCTGGGCGGCGTCCGGATGGCGGTCGAGCAGGTAGAGCGTCCAGGTCAGCGACTTGGCCGTGGTCTCGTGCCCGGCCATGATGATCGTCAGCACCTGGTCGCGCAGGTCGGTGTCGGACATCGCGTGCCCGGAGGCGAGCATCGAGGTGAGCAGGTCGTGCCCGCCGCCCCCGCCCGTGCGCCGGGCCGCGATGATGACGCGGGTCACCCGGTCGAGGAACACGCGCGCCTGGTGGAAGCCTGCGTATCGTACGGCCGTATCCGCGGGGTCGATCGTGTCGCCCGGTACGTAGTGGCCGATGAAGCGGTTGACCGCGTCCACCGCCCGGCCGAACCCGTCCCCGGCGCCGCCGATGTCGGTGCCGAGCATGGCCTTCACGATGACCGTCAGCGTCAGCGCCGTCAGGTCGTGGTCGACGCGTACGGCCTGGCCCTTCCGGGCGTCGGTCCAGCGGTTCAGCAGCTGGACGGCCGCGTCGGTGATGGTCTGGTCGAATCTGCCGACCTCGCTGGGCCGGAAGGCCGGCGCGCACATCCGCCGCTGCGCGGCCCACTCCTCGCCGCTGCTGGTCAGCAGCCCGTTGCCGAGGAGCGGGCGGAGCATGTCGTCGTCCGGCGTGCGGTCCTTGGTGTAGTTGGCCCCGTTCTCCTTGAGGACGTATCTGGCGAGGTCGGGGCGGTTGAGCATGTAGACCGGCTCGCCGTCCGCGTCGTGCCGGGTGATGTCGCCGTAGGCCGCCATCGCGGCGACGAACTCGAGCGGCGCCTCACGCATCGCGCGCAGGCTCTGGGTGCCGCCGGGCCCTGGTGGAACTCGGGGAGATACGTACGTACCGGCCATCAGCGCTCCGAATCACTTACGCGAAATTTGATTCCGAATACGTATTACCGAATGCTTAATACGTACGAGAGGAGTCGTATTGTTCATGCCGATCCATTTGGAGCGTACCCCAGCGCCCAAATCCTCTCAATACTTATCTTCGGCGATCGGAAATTAAGTCTGGGCAGCTTGAATTCGACATGTAAGACTCCATTCCAAGACGGCGCGCCGCGCCGCGAAGTGAAAAGGCTCCAGGAGGACTCAATGGCCCTGAATCCCGCAGAGCGCACCGAATTCGTCAACTCCTACACCCGCGTCCTGATCACCGCCTGGTCGAGTGAGGAGTTCTCGGCGAAACTCGACGGCAACCCGCGCGAGGCGCTCGCCGAAGCCGGGCTCGAGTTGCCCGCGGGCGCCCAGATCACCCTCGTCCGCACCGTGCCCGAGGGGCACCACGACACCAACCTCGACGTCCAGGTCGGCCTGTGGGAGCGCGGTCTCGAGACCGGCGTCTTCGAGTTCCACATCCCGGAGACCCCGCAGATCGACATGGCCGAGCTGTCCGAGGGTGACCTCGACTCGATCTCGGCCGGCGCGTCCCCCGAGAGCGCCATCGACATCAACTGCTGCTGCTGCCCCTGCTGCTGCTGCACCTGAGGACCGGCGGCCCGGCACATCGGCCGCGCGGACCGCGCGGCCTTCGCAGGGGACCGCCGGCATGGCGGTCCCCCGAGAGGAGGAAGTGGTCATGGCCACGGTCGTCGATCAGGCGAACCCTA
The DNA here is from genome assembly GCF_040685555.1 of Sphaerisporangium sp. NPDC088356. NCBI lineage: Bacteria > Bacillati > Actinomycetota > Actinomycetes > Streptosporangiales > Streptosporangiaceae > Sphaerisporangium > Sphaerisporangium sp. NPDC088356. The sequence goes on along the minus strand of NZ_JBFBIK010000127.1, from coordinate 17,638 downwards.
TTCACGTGCGTGGGCTGAGGAAGTCGTACGGCGGCTCCCGCGTCGTCCAGGACGTGGACCTGGACGTCCACTCCGGCGAGGTCTTCGCCCTGCTGGGGCCGAACGGCGCGGGAAAGACGACCACGGTCGAGATCCTTGAGGGAGTTCGCCGGCGCACCGCCGGCGACGTGCGTGTCCTTGGCCGCGACCCCGCCGAGGACGCCCCGGAGTGGCGTGCCCGGCTCGGCATCGTGCCGCAGACCACCGGCGCCTACTCCGACCTCACGGTCCGTGAGGTCGTGGAGCATTTCGCGGCGTTCTACCCCGCGCCGCTTCCCGTGTCGCAGGCCATCGGGATGGTGGGGCTCGGCAAGCAGGAGAACAAGCAGGCGCAGTCGCTGTCGGGTGGCCAGCTGCGCCGCCTGGACGTGGCGGTGGGGATCGTCGGAGACCCGGATCTGATCTTCCTCGACGAGCCGACCACCGGCCTCGACCCCGCGGCCCGGCTCGAAGCGTGGGAGCTGGTGCGGTACTTCGCCGAGCGCGGCAAGACCACCGTGCTCACCACGCACTACCTCGACGAGGTGGAGGCGCTGGCCCAGCGGGCGGCCGTCATCGTCGCCGGCAAGGTCGTGGAGGTCGGCATGGTCGCCGAGCTGGGCGGGCGCCTGGACACCCCGGCCATGCTGAGCTTCACCCGGGTCGGCGGCCTGGTGGGCAAGGCCCTGCCGCAGCTGCCCGCCGACGCGCTGGTCGATCCGCCGGACGACGAGGTCGTCACCCTTCACACCCACAATCCGACGCGGGCGCTCGCGGCCATTCTCCCGTGGGCCGCCGAGGCGGGCGTCCACGAGCTGCCGGGCCTGCGCATCCAGCGCCCCAGCCTCGAGGACGTCTATCTCAAGCTCATCCGAGAGAATCAGGGGGCCACGGCATGACCATTCCCGGTACGGCGATCGTGGAACAGGGCCGGGCGGCGCGGGCCGCCGGGCAGACGTCGAGCCTGTGGCGGGCGTCGGTGGCCCGCTCGTCGGTGGAGCTGAAGTCGTTCTTCCGCAACCGGCAGTCACTGTTCTTCACGCTGCTGCTGCCGATCGTGCTGCTGCTGGTCCTCGGCTCGATCTTCTCCGGCACGGTGCCGGGCACGCACACGGACTTCAAGCAGATGTTCGTGGCCGGGATCATCGCCTGCGGCATCATGAGCGTCAGCTTCAACGGCCTGGCGATCAGCATCGCGATCGAGCGGGACACCGGCATGATCCGCAGGCTCGCGTCCTCGCCGATGCCGAAGTCCGCCTACTTCATCGGCAAGATCGTCCGCGTGGTGGTGACCGGGCTGCTGGAGGCCGTCATCCTGCTGGCGGTCGGCGTCGCGCTGTTCCACCTGCCGATGCCGCCGAACGCCGCCCACTGGATCACCTTCCTGTGGGTGCTCGTGCTCGGCGCCACGGCCTGCTCGCTGCTCGCCGTCGCGTTCAGCACGGCCATCCCGAACGCCAGGTCGGCTCCCGCGATCGTCACGCTGCCGTTCCTGATCCTGCAGTTCATCTCGGGCGTCTTCTTCCCGTACGGCCAGCTGCCCGCGTGGATGCAGACGATCGCGGCGTTCTTCCCGCTGAAGTGGATGACGCAGGGCCTGCGCTCGGTGTTCCTGCCGGCCGATTTCGCCATGGTGGAGCCCGCGGGCACGTGGGAGCTGGGCCGGACCGCGGCGGTGCTCGCGGCGTGGTGCGTGGCCTCGCTGCTGCTGAGCCTGCTGACCTTCCGCTGGCGCGGCGCGAACGTCAAGTAAGGGGCCGCCCGGCGGGCCCCTCAGATGGCGAGGTTGAAGCCGTCGAGCCGCCGGGGCAGGAGCGACGGAGCCCAGACGGGCGGAGTCCCGAAGGCGCGCAACCCGGGATACCGGCGCAGCAGCTCCCGCAGCAGCAGTGCCCCGGCGTGCCTGACCAGAGGAGCACCCAGGCAGAAATGGGTGCCGGTGCCGAACGCGAGGTGTGGATTGGGCGAGCGGGTCACCACCAGGTCATCGGGCCGGTCGAAGACGGCCGGGTCCCGGTTCGCCGCCGCGACCAGCGCGAGCACCCGGGCCCCCGCGGGGATCGTCCCGCCCGCCAGTTCCACGGCCTCGGTCGTCACGCGCGCGGTGAAGGGGATCGGCGACTCCAGGCGCAGCAGCTCGTCCACGGCCGTCACCGCGAGTTCTTCCCCTCCGCCGCGCAGCCGGTCGATCGCCTCCGGGCGGGGCAGCAGCCAGTACAGCGCGTTGCCCACCATCTCGGCCAGCGGCTTCCAGCCTCCGACGACGGCCAGGGAGGCGATGCCGAGCTTCTCCGGACGGGTGAGCCGGTCGTCGGCCGCGAGCCTCGCCCACGGCGAGTCACCGGTGCCGCCGGCGCGCGCGTCCAGGAACCGGGTGAGCTCGCCCATCGCGGTCCGCCCCGCCGCGGCCGCCTGCGGGCCGGCGAGCGGGTCGAGGTTGGCCGAGACGCGGCCGGCCAGGTCCGCGAAGGCCGCGCGATCGGTCGCGGGCAGGCCGAAGAGCAGGGCCAGCACGCCGGTGGCCAGCGGCTCGCCGATCTCCGACGTCGCCTCGACGCTGGGACGGCCCTCCAGACCCGTCAGAACCCGGTCGACGTCGCGGGCGATGCCGTCCGCGACGCCGCGAACCGCCGCCGGGCCCATCAGGAGCGCGCCCGGCGAGCGGAGCCGCTGGTGTTCAGGGGGGTCGGTGGTGAGCATCGACGGCGGCAGGGCGTCCTCCCTGACCCGCTCCCGCTGGCCCATCGCCGCCGAGAACCTCGGGTCGCGAAGAACGAGCGAGCAGTCGGCGTGGCCGGTCAGCAGCCACATACGCGAGGTCACGTCGAAGTGGACCGGGTCGTTGGCCAGCAGCCACCGGTACGCGGGGTACGGATCGACCCGCCCGCGCGGCGAGAACGGGTGGGCGAGATCGCCCGGCAGGGTACGGGGAGCCGTCATCGCTTGTCCTCCTGATCATGCGGTGGACAAACTACTACAAGGGGGTGCACGGTGGCGCAGCTCGACGTCGTCGTGATCGGGGCCGGCATCAGCGGCCTGACCGCGGCCCAGCGCCTGCGTGACGCGGGCCTCGGGGTGGCCGTGCTGGAGGCCAGGAACCGGGTCGGCGGCCGGATCCGTACCCATCGGCCCTCTTTGCTGGAACTCGGCGCGCAGGTGATCCACGGGGACCGCAACCCCATCTGGTCGCTGCCGGGACTGGAACGCCCGCCCCCCCTGCCCCGCCGGACGTCCCGGGTGCTCCTCGGCGAGGAGGTGCGGCCCATGGCCGTCCTGGCAGAGGGCGGGCCGCCTCCGCCGGTGCTGGAGGAGCGACTGCTCGACGGCGCGACCGAGGACGTGCCGGTCACCGAATGGCTCAAGCGCGAAGCCCCCGCGGCCTCCTCGGCGGCCGAGACGACGGCCGAGTGGTTCCGCCAGAGCTGGGCGGCCGACCCGGACGTGCTCAGCGCGCTCGGCATCGCCTCCGGCCGCCGCGCCGCACGCGTGGGCCGGGGTGAGTTCGCGATCCCGGGAGGTCTCGACCGGCTGCCCGCGCGGCTCGCCTCCGGCCTCGCCGTGCGGACGGGCAGCCCGGTGCTGCGCGTCGCCTGGTCACCCGGCCATGTGGACGTCGTGACCGCCGGAGGGACCACCACCGCCCGCGCGGCCGTGATCACCGTCCCGCCCCCGCTGGTCGCGTGCGGCAGGCTCGCCGTCAACGACCTGCCCCTGCGCAAGCAGGCCGCCGCGTACGAGCTGCGGCTCGGCGACGCGTGGTGCGCCGTGGTCACCTACCCCGTCCTCGCCCCCGAGTCGAGCGTCGTCTTCGACGGCGGCGGGCGGCTCGGATTCCTCAGCGCCACGGCGGGCCGCCCGGAAGTGCTCGTCGTGGCCAAGGAACGCGCCGCCCGGGCGGCCCGCGCGGTCGCCCGGTCGCCCGCCGACCTTGCCGCGCTGCTGGGCGAGGCGATGCCGTGGACCCGAGGGCACGCGCCTGCGGCGATCGACGTCGCCGACTGGGGCGCCGACGAGTGGGCCGGCGGCGCGTACACCTATCCCTGCGTGGGGGCGCTCTGGGCGCCCGAGCTCTGGGCCGAGCCGATGGGCGGCACGCTCTTCTTCGCCGGGGAGGCCACCGTGGGCCGCTCGGGCCCGCCCATGGTGCACATGGCGATGGCCAGCGGCGAACGCGCGGCCAGAGAAGTGATCGAGGCGCTGAAGGGATGACGATGACACCACCGCATGGGGGATGGTTCCTGCTGGCGATCGAGGAGGAGCTCACCGAGGAGATCACGCCGCTCCGGCTCGGGAACCGCAGCCTGATCGCCGTCCGGGAGGGCGAGCGGATCCGCGTCTTCGACGGCGCCTGCCCGCACCGGGGCGCCCATCTCGGGTACGGCGGCAAGCTCGACGGCGCCTGCGTGATCTGCCCGTTCCACGGGAAGCGGATCTCGCTGGGCGACGGGAGCCGGCGCTGGTCGGTGGCCGAGCTGCCGACCGAACGCGCGGGCGCGGCCCTGTTCGTCAGGCTCTCGGACGGCCCCGGCGACGACCGGGGCTTCCAGCAGGCGATCAAGCAGGTGGCCGCCGACCTGGTGGTCGTCGGAGCGGTGATCCAGCCCGTGACCGTGCCCGCCGAGTACGTCGTCGAGAACGCCTTCGACGCCGAGCACTTCCGCACGGTCCACCTCGTGCCGGCGGTCAGGGGCATGCGGGCCTCGCTCGGCGAGCAGGGCGAGCTCGTCATAGAGGGCGAGTTCCGCACCAAGGCGCCGCCCTGGGAGAAGGAACGGCGGCTCGACTTCGCCTCCCGGTTCGTGGCCCGCGCGTTCAGCCCGCATCTCGTGGTCACCGAGCTGGGCGGCGAGCAGGCGCCGTACACGATCATCACGGGGGCGATCCCCCGCGAGAAGGGCTGCGTGGGCCGGGTGGCCATCGGAGTCCGGCCGGATCAGACCGACGCGCTGCCCGCCCTGATCCACGGCGCGCGCTACGCCTTCGACCAGGACCGGGTGGTCTGGGACCACCTGGACGTCGACGCTCCCCAGCGGCTCGACGCCGGGGACGCCCCTGTGATCGCCTTCCGCCAGTTCTGCGCGAGTTTCGGAGCGTTGTGATGAGCCTGCATCTGCGCACGCACGGCGACGGCCCGGCCGTCCTGTGGATCCACGGTTACACGATGGACTCGTCGGTGTGGGAGCGGCTGTGGGCGTCGCTGCCCGGCTGGCGGCACATCGGCGTCGATCTGCCCGGCCACGGCCGGTCCGGGCCGCTGCTCCCGGGGACGTCCCTCACCCGGCTGGCCGCGGAGCTGACCGCGCTGGCCCGGGCCGAGTCGGCGCGGATGGTCGTGGCGGAGTCCATCGGCTCGATGATCGCGCTGCAGATGGCCATCGACGATCCGGGGGCCGTGCGAGGACTCATCATCGGCTCGCCCACCGTCGCGGGCGCGCCGGCCGAGCCCGGGACGGGGGAGCATTACCGGGCCCTGGCCATGCTCGCGCGCTCGGGCGCGAGCGGCGAGCAGCTCGCCGACCTGTGGATGACCTCGCCGCCCGACATCTTCCGCGGCACCGAGCGGCACCCCGCCCTGCGGGCGGGGCTGCGCGCCATCGTGGCCCGGCACGCCTGGAAGGAGCTGCGCGACGGCGCGATGTACGGCCTCAGCCGGCACGTCCACACCGCCGAGGACCTCGGCGGCATCCGCGCGGCGACTCTGGTCGTGGTCGGCGAGGAGGACATGCCGACCTTCAGGTCGAGCGCCGAGTTGCTGCGCGCGACCGTACCCCGGTGCCGGACGGTCACCGTCCCGGCGGCCGGCCACCTGTGCATGATCGAACGGCCCGAGACGGTGGCGCCCGCCATCGGCACCCACCTGCGACTGGCCATGATGGAGGAGGAGCATGCCGATTCACGAGCACTATGAGCCGGGCTCGCCGTGCTGGGTCGACTACGCGGCGCTCGATCCTGCGGGCGCCAGGGCCTTCTACGGCGAGCTGTTCGGGTGGAGGTTCGACGAGTCCGGCGGGTACGAGTTCATCCGCCTGGACGGGAAGGTCGTGGGCGGCTTCGGCCGGGTGCCGCCCGGGCGGGCGCTTCCCGCGTCGTGGAACACCTATCTGGCCACCGGCGACGCCGACGCCGACGCGGGCCGGGTCAGGGGGCTGGGCGGCACGGTGGTCTTCGGCCCGGTCGACGCGGGCCACGACGGGCGGCTGCTGTTCGCGGTGGACCCCTCCGGAGTGGCCGTGGGCTTCTGGCAGGGCCGCCGGGAGAACGGGGTCGTGGTGGTGGACGAGCCGGGTACCTGGTGCCGCCACGAGTTGTGGGCCGACGACGTGGCGGCGGCCGACTCCTTCTACGGCGGCCTGTTCGGAACGCCCGCGACGGCCGCCCGGAGGCCGGGGAACGGGCTGGCGCCGCAGTGGGTGACGTTCTTCAGGGCCGACGACTGCCCGGCCGCGCTCACCGCGGCCGAGCGCCTCGGCGCCACGGTCGCCGCGCGGCACGGCCCCGCGACGATCCTTCACGACCCGTGGGGCGCGCTGTTCGCGCTGACTCCTCTATGAACGATTGGCCCTGCGGCCGTAGCTCACGAAGAACAGGGCGACCAGGATGGCGCCGACCACGGCGACCACCCCGCCGGCCGTCGTGTTGACCGCCAGGGCCACGATGACGGCGACCGCGTAGACGAGCGGGACGACCACTCTCAGGTTCAGGCTCATGATGTGCTCCTTTGGGAGGGATGATGCAGGCCAAACGCATCATCGACCATCGGTCATGGCCGGTCCAGATCAACGCCGAGAATAGGTCGCAACATACGCATTACTCCGCCGTACGCATACGTATCGACCCCGCGGCCGATGCGCAATACGTAACTCCGGCAGGGGCTTACGCGCATGAAAAGCCGTATGCGTGATTAATGCCGTCAGAACCCTGGCGGGTTCCCACGGGAATGTCAGGTCACGCGGCGCAGGTCCATCTGGAAGTTCTGCCGCCAGGTCTGCCCGCCGTCGGTGCTGAACTCGCCGATCTCGTGCCAGGCTCTCCGGGTGAACCTCAGCGTGTACCGGATGGTGGTCGCGGGCGTCTGGATGCTCCACTGGAACAGGTCGTCGCCGACCACCGGCGCGACCTGGGTGACGTAGCCCGCGGAGAACGCCTCCCAGCGGTACTGCCCGGTGACGTCGTTGTAGTTGATCACGGCGAGCGCTGAGTCCACGACCCGCCGCGGGTCGGCCTTGTCCCGCCCCTCGCCTTCGACGGAGATCGCCAGGCCACCCACCTGGCGCCGGACGTGCTCGGTCTGGGTGAACTCGTGCCGCTCACCCGAGCTCGTGACGGTCCAGCCGGTGCCGGCCCACCTGCCGACCATGAAGTCGAGCTTCCGCATCGCTGTGAGTTGTGTGGGCACATCCAGAGTTCCCGCCACCGCCGCCGAATCGGCCACCGCGGCGCCGGCCTGACCGCCCCCGGCCAGCGTCAGTACGCAGAACAACGGCAGCAGCACACGACTTAATCGCTTCATGGGGCGATCTTTACATATACCGACGATCTAGAGGAGCGTTGCCCGGCACTTTCGTGCGCCCGGATCGCTCGCCGCGTTTCGTCGATTTGCGGCATTCATCGGGATAGTTTCCGATATGTCCGAGCGTCCTCGGCGGCGTCCAGGACTCCTCGCAGTGAGGCCCCTGTACCGGCCGCCACGGCCGCGGCGATGGCGCCCTCGACGAACGGGACGTCGGCGATCACCACCTGGTCCGGCTCTTCGAACAGAAGCGCGGTCAGCACCGAGCTGCCGAGGTCGGGGATGAGGACGACTCCGGCTCCCTGGCCGACCTCCTCGATGGCCGCCGCCACCTTGTCCGGGCTGGTGCCGAGGCCGCCGTCGTCGGTGCCCCCCGCCGGGGCCACCCGTACGTCCGGACCGGCGATCCCCACGGCGAGCGCCACCGCCTCCCTCGCCAGGGCGTCGCTGTGGGAGACCAGGACGATGCCCACCAGGCCCTCGGGGGTGGTCATCCGCCCGCCGCCGCGTGCAGGGCCGTCAAGATGAGCGCGGTGGAGGCGGCGCCCGGATCCTGGTGGCCGATGCTGCGCTCGCCGAGGTAGCTGGCGCGGCCCTTGCGCGCCTGGAGCGGGATCGTCGCCCGGGCGCCCTGTTCGGCCGCCGCACGGGCGGCGTCGAGCGCCTCCTCGGCCTTCATCCCGTCCTGTACGGCCGCGGTGAGCGCGCGTGAGGCCGGGGCGAGGGCGTCGACCATGGTCTTGTCGCCTTCGGCCGCGCCGCCGAGCCTCCGCACGCCGGCCAGGGCCGCCTCCAGCGCGGACGCCAGATCGGTGAGCGACACATCCGCGCCGGAACCGAGGACCTTGCCCATCTGCCGGAAGGCCGTGCCGTACAGGGGACCGGAGGCGCCGCCGACCTTGCGGATCAGCGTCGTGCCGGTGAGGGTGAGGACGGCTCCCGGGGTGTCGCCGGGCGTGGCGGACAGGGCCTCCCGGACGGCGGTGAAGCCCCGGTCGAGGTTGGAGCCGTGGTCGGCGTCACCGATGGCGGCGTCGAGTCGCGTCAGGTGGTCGCGGTTCGCGCCGACGGCCCGCGCGACCTCCTCGATCCAGGCGGTGAAGAACTGGGCGTCCATGGCTTCGCGACTCCTAGGTGGTTCCGTCACCGGCCCCAGCGGAGGCCGGGAGTCTCCACCGGGGCGTCCCAGAGGCGGGTGAGCTCGTCGGTCAGCCTGCAGGCGGTCACCGAGAAGCCCTGCATGTCGAGGCTGGTGACGTAGTTGCCGACCAGGGTGCGGGCGGGTTCGGCGCCCCTCTCGCGCAGGTAGGCGGCCACCTCGGCGAAGACCACGTACAGCTCGATCAGCGGGGTGCCGCCCATGCCGTTGACCATCACCAGGGTGTCGCCCGAGAGCGGCATGTCGGCGTGGATGGCGTCCATGGCGATGCGGGCCAGGTCGCGGGCCGGGGCGATGGGCGCGCGGGTGCGGCCGGGCTCGCCGTGGATGCCGATGCCCAGCTCGATCTCGTCACCGGCCAGCTCGAAGGTCGGCTTCCCGGCCGCCGGGACGGTGCAGGGGGACAGTGCCACGCCGAACGAGCGGCTGCGCGCGTTGACCTCCTCGCCGATCCTGGCCACCTCGGCGAGGGACGCGCCGGACTCGGCGAGGGCCCCGGCGATCTTCTCCACGAAGACCGTCGCGCCGGTGCCCCGGCGGCCGGCCGTGTACAGCGAGTCCTTGACGGCCACGTCGTCGTTGACCAGCACGACGGCGACCTCGATGCCCTCCTCGGCGCACAGCTCCGCGGCCATCTCGAAGTTCAGCACGTCGCCGGTGTAGTTCTTGACGATGTGCAGCACCCCTGCGCCGCCGTCGACGCCCTTGGTGGCCTCGATGACCTGGTCGGGGACCGGCGAGGTGAAGACCTCTCCCGGGCAGGCCGCGTCGAGCATGCCGTAACCGACGAAGCCCCCGTGCAGCGGTTCGTGACCGGATCCGCCTCCTGACACCAGCCCCACCTTGCCCGGTGTGGGCGCGGACCGGCGGTACACGATCTTGTTCTCCAGGTCCACGCGGAGGCCGGGGTGGGCCTCGGCCATTCCGGCGAGCGCGTCGGTCACGAGGGAGTCGGCGCTGTTGATGAGCTTCTTCATGAGGCGGTCCTCGACTCCGATCGGTGGTTCCCCGGCCAGACTCTCCCCGTTCGCGAGTCCTGGCAAGCGCCGCCCGCTCCTGGATGCGGATGTAATCGACTCTTAATGCGCGAAAAGCTTGAACTTCGCGCAGGAACGGGCAAGCCTGAAGGCGCGTTCGCGGTGGTCCAGGAAGGAGACCTCATCCGCGTGCTGGCGTGAGCCCTGGTGACACGGAGCGTGGGTCGCGCCACTCCGCCGTCCGTGGCGAGGCCGGTCTGGAGAGTGGGGAACAGCGCGCATTTCGCCGCTTTGTCCCGAACAAAACGTTCGCGAGGAGTGTCCATGCGTCTTCCACGGAGTCCCCGTATCTTCCGTACTTTATCCGTCGTCGCCTTCGCCGTTCTCTGCCTGACCGGCGTCCAAGCCCAGGCCCAAGCGGCCGCGCTACCCGCTCCCGTCGCCTGCTCCGGCTGCTGGCAGCCCGCCCTGCAGACAAGCTGGCAGTGGCAGCTCTCATCACTGCCGACCACCCCCTTCGCCGATGTGCAGATGTACGACATCGACGGCTTCGATGCGGGCAGCGCGCTGGTCAAGTCGTTGCACGACACCAAGCCGGGCCGCGGGGTCGTCTGCTACATCAGCGCCGGATCGTACGAAGACTGGCGTCCTGACGCCGCGCAGTTCCCCGCCTCCGTGCTCGGCAAGGCTCTCGACGGGTGGGCGGGCGAGCGCTGGCTCGACATCCGGCAGTACGCCGGCACGCTCGGCACGATCATGAAGGCCCGCCTGGACAGGTGCAAGGCCGCCGGGTTCGACGCGGTCGAGCCGGACAACGTCGACGGCTACACCAACGACACCGGCTTCCCGCTGAAGGCGTCCGACCAGCTCGCGTACAACTCCTGGCTGGCCAACGAGGCGCACAGGCGCGGCCTGTCCGTGGCGCTGAAGAACGACAACGCGCAGATCCCGCAGCTCCTGCCGTACTTCGACTTCGCGCTCAACGAGCAGTGCTTCCAGTACTCCGAGTGCACCACCGCCGACAACGGCTCCTACGGATACGACCAGTTCGTCAACGCGGGCAAGGCCGTGTTCGAGGTGGAGTACAGCCTCGCCACCTCGAAGTTCTGCACCAAGGCCAACAAGGCGAACTTCAACTCGTTGAAGAAACACCTGAACCTGGACGCCTACCGCGTCGCGTGCCGTGGCGCCTGAGTACGACCTGCTGGTCGTCGGCGACGCCAACCCCGACGTGGTGCTCACCGGAGCGCCACGTCGGCCGGCGTACGGTCAGCGCGAGGAGCTGGTGGAGCGGGGCGAGCTGGTGCTCGGCGGGTCCGGCGCGATCACGGCGTGCGGCGCCGCGCGGCTCGGGCTGCGGACGGCCTTCGTCGGCCGCGTCGGCGCCGACGCCGCGGGGCGCCTGGTCCTCGGGTTGCTCGCCGAGCGCGGGGTGGACACCCGTCACTGCGTCGTCGACGAGCGCCCGACCGCGCTGACCGTCGTCCTGGCGCAGGAGGGCGCGGGCGGGCGGGCGATCCTCACCGCGCCCGGCTGCCTGCCGTACCTCACCGCGGACGACGTGCCGGGGCACCTGCTCAGGGCCGCCGCACACGTGCACGTTTCGTCGTACTTCCTCCAGCCGGGCCTCGCCGCCGGGCTCCCCGCGCTGTTCGGGCAGGCGCGCGGCACGACCAGCCTGGACACCAACGACGACCCCGCGGGGGAGTGGCGGGGGCTGGACGAGGTGCTCAAGACGGCCGGCGTGCTGCTGCCCAACGCCGCCGAGGCGCTCGCGATCACCGGCGAGCCCGCCGTCGAGAAGGCCGCCGAGGCCCTCGCCCTGCGCGGCGTGCTGCCGGTCGTCAAGGACGGCCGCGACGGCGCGCTGGCGTGGGCTGACGGGGCCGCCGTACGGGTGCCGGCGCCGTACGTGCCGGAGGCCGAGATCGCCGACACCGTCGGCGCGGGCGACTCCTTCAACGCCGGATTCATCGCGGCCCGGCTGCGCGGCCTGGACCTTCCCGGGAGCCTCCGCGTCGCCGTGGCCTGCGGATCGCTGTCAACCCGTGCGGCGGGCGGAACCGCCGCTCAGCCCACCTGGGACGAGGTGCACGACCAGTGAAGATCGTATTCCTCGGCGCCGGGAGCGTCGAGTTCACCCAAGGGCTACTGGCCGACCTGTTCGGCTTCCCCGAGCTACGCGACCGGGACGACCTGGAGATAGCGCTCCACGACATCGACCCCGAGCGCCTGCGGACCGCCGAGGCGGCCGCCCACTTCATAGCCGGAGCGGGGCCGGACTCCTCGAACGGCGTGAAGATCACGGCGCATCTGGAGCGGCGGCCCGCCCTGGAAGAGGCCGACTTCGTCATCAACATGATCCAGGTCGGCATGATCGGCGCGACCCGCACCGACTTCGAGATCCCCGCCCGGTACGGGCTGCGCCAGACGATCGGCGACACGCTCGGCGTCGGCGGGATCTTCCGGGCGCTCCGTACCTTCCCGGTGCTGGAGGGCATCGGCCGCGACATCGCAGAGCTCTGCCCGGACGCCTGGCTGCTCAACTACACCAACCCGATGGCCATGAACGTCTGGTACCTCAACGCGGCCACCCCGGTGAAGAACGTCGTCGGGCTCTGCCACTCGGTGCACTGGACCATCCACGACCTGTCCGAGCTGGTCGGCGTGCCGATGGACGAGGTGTCCTTCCTCGCCGCCGGGGTCAACCACCAGGCGTGGGTGCTGCGGTTCGAGCGGTCGGGGCAGAGCCTCTACCCGCTCCTGGACGAGGCCATCGCGCGCGACCCCGGCATGCTCCGCAGGGTGCGCGTCGACATGTACCGGCGGCTCGGCGTCTTCCCGACCGAGAGCAGCGAGCACTCCTCGGAGTACGTGCCGTGGTACCTGCACAGCGACGAGGAGATCCAGCGGCTGCGCATCCCGGTGGGTGACTACATCGGCATCAGCGAGGACAACGTGCGCCAGTACGAGGCCACCCGCGACGCGCTCGCCGCAGGGAAGCCCATCCCCGTCGAGGCCACCATGGAGTACGCGCCGCAGATCATCCACAGCGTCGTCACCGGCGCCCGGCGTGTGGTCTACGGCAACGTCGTCAACTGCGGCCTGATCGGCAACCTCCCGTCCGGAAGCGTCGTCGAGGTGCCCTGCGTGGCCGACGCGCTCGGCGTGCGGCCGATGGCCGTACCCGACCTGCCGCCGCAGTGCGCGGCGCTGAACCGCGCGTACGTGGCGGTCAACGAGCTGACCGTTCGCGCGGCCATGGAGGGACGGCCCGAGCACATCAGGCACGCCGTGATGGCGGACCCCAACGCCTCCGCCACGTTGACGGTCGAGCAGATCTGGGCCCTGTGCGACGACATGGTGCGAGCGCACGGCGACCTGCTCCCCGAGTCGCTGAGAGGTGCCGTGTGAACGAGTCGCCGATGCCCGGAACGACCGAGGAGGATCCGGTGAGCTTGAAGATCATTCCCCTGAGGAGGCTCCCGTGAGCCGGGCCAGGCGGCGCGGCACGCTGGCGGCCGCCCTGGCGGGGCTCGCCGCGGTCATGGGGCTCGCGGCCTGCGGCGCCCCGGCCGAGGAGGCCGCCGGTCCGGTGAAGGTGGTCTGGTGGCACGGCCAGGTGGAGAACCAGGCCAAGGTGATCCAGGATCTCGCGGCCGACTACAACCGCACCCATCCGGGCGTCCAGGTCGTCCCGGCCGTCGGCACGACCAACGTGGACGACATGCTGCAGAAGGTGCAGGCCGCGCTGGCCGGCGGGGACGCGCCGGACATCGCCTACATGTACGGATCCTGGTCGGCCCACCTGGCCAAGAGTCCCAAGGTGCACGACCTGACCAAGGTCGTGAAGGATCCCGCCTTCGGATGGGACGACTTCTGGCCCTCGGAGCAGGCCGCGGCCGAGGTCAACGGGAAGGTCATCGGCATTCCCGCGATCGTGGACAACCTGGCGGTCGTCTACAACAAGAAGCTGTTCGACGCGGCCGGGCTGGCGTACCCGTCCAAGGACTGGACATGGGACGACTTCCGCGCCGCAGCCGCGAAGCTGACTTCCCCCGAAAAAGGCGTATATGGCACGGCATATCCGGTGACCGGGAGCGAGGACACGGTATGGCGGTTCTGGCCCATGCTCTGGCAGCAGAGCGGCTCGATCGTGTCCCCGGACGGCAAGAAGGCCGCGTTCGACACACCCCAGGCCGTCCAGGCGCTGACGCTCTGGCAGTCGATGGCTCGCCAGGATAAATCCGTATATTTGGATCAAAACGGGGAGAAGTTCCTCCCGCTGTTCCAGAGCGGGAAGCTCGGCATGGTCATCGCCGGGCCGTGGGCGCTCCTCGACTTCATCGACCACAAGATCTCGTACGGCGTCCAGGTGCTGCCCGGCTACGGAGGCAACCACGAGACCATCGCCGGTCCGGACAACTGGGTCGTGTTCGACAACGGCTCGAAGCGGACCAAGGCCGCCACCGACTTCCTGACCTGGCTCACGCGGCCGGAGCAGGACGCCCGCTGGACGCTCGGCCTCGGCAACCTGCCCGTCCGCAAGGCCACGATGGAGCTCCCGGCGTACAAGCGGTTCGTGAAGGACTTCCCCGACGTGGACGTCTTCACCGCCAACCTCGCGAACGCCAAGCAGGCCCGCCCGGCGCTGGAGAGCTACCCGGAGTTCTCCGAGAAGGTCGGCGACGCCATCGGCCACGCGCTCGTCGGCGGCACGCCCGTACAGCAGGCGCTCGACCAGGCGGCCAAGGACGCAGGCCGCGTGCTCGCGAGGTCGCGGTGAGCGTGACCCTGGGCGTCAGGCGGGTGCCCGCGCGCGTGGGCACCCGCCGCCTGCTTCCCGACCTCACCGGCTGGGGGTTCGTGCTCCCGGCCACCCTGGTGATCGTCGGCCTGTCGCTGTTCCCCGCCGTGTGGGCGCTGCTGCTCTCGCTGCGCGATGGCGACCTGATCTCCGGCGGCGCGTACGTCGGCCTGCAGAACTACCGGGACATGCTGGACGACCCGGACCTGCTCGCCGCCACCGGGCACACCCTGCTCTACACCGTGCTGTTCGTGCCCGGCTCGGTGATCCTCGGGCTGCCCCTCGCGCTCATGCTCAACAGGCCGATCCGGCTCATCGGGTTCTACCGGACGTGCATCTTCGTCCCGTACGTCGTGTCGGCCGCCGCGACGGGGATCCTCGCCAACTTCGTCTTCGACCCGGAGTTCGGCATCGCCGACACGGTCCTTCAGGCGGTGGGGCTGCCGCGCCTGGGGTTCCTCCAGGACCCCGGCCAGGCGATGATCGTGCTCGTCGTCATCTCGCTGTGGGGCGGGATCGGGCTTCCCGCCGTGGTCTACCTCGCCGCGTTGCAGGACATCCCGCGCGAGCTCACCGAGGCGGCGCGGGTGGACGGGGCCGCGGGACGGCACGTGTTCCGGCACGTCGTCGTGCCGCAGCTCCGCCCCGCCACGGTCTTCCTGGTGATCTGGCAGACGATCGACGCCCTCCAGCTCTTCGACCTCGTCTACACCACCACCAAGGGCCAGCCGCTCGACTCCACCACAGTGATCGTTTTCTACCTGTACCAGCAGGCGTTCCAGCTGTTCCACTCCGGTTACGGCGCGGCGGTGGCGTACGGGCTCTTCGTGCTCACGCTGGCGGTCTCCTCCGTCGCCCTGTGGTACTCGCGCCGAGGGGAGGCCCGCTCATGACCACCGCGACAGACACCGCGAGCACTACCGTCACCGCCCGAACCACCGGCGGAGGCACATCGGGAACAAAGGTCAGGCGGCCGTGGCTGGCCCACCTCATCCTGATGCCCACCGCGCTGGTCTTCGCCGCGCCGCTGGTGTGGATGACGCTGACGGCCTTCATGTCGGACACCGACATCAACCGCTACCCGCCCCGCGTCTGGCCGTCGCACTTCACGGTCTCCGGCTTCGTCCGGATCTTCACGGAGGACGACTACCCGCGCTGGCTGATGAACACCGTGCTGGTCTCGGCCGTCGCCGTGGCCGGGCATCTGGTGCTCTGCTCCCTCGCCGGGTACGGTTTCGCCCGCCTGCGGTTCCGGGGAAGGACGCTGACCTTCGCCCTCATCATGGCGACGGTCATGGTGCCCGTCCAGGTGCTGATGATCCCGACGTTCCTGATGTTCCGCAATCTCGGGTTGATCGACACGCTCGGCGCGGCCTTCGTCCCCTGGCTCGCCTCGGCTTTCGGCGTCTTCCTCATGCGGCAGTTCTTCCTCTCGCTCCCGCGCGAGCTGGAGGAGGCCGCGACGATCGACGGGTGCTCCCGCCTCGGGGTGTTCTTCCGCATCGTGCTCCCGCTCGCCCGGCCGGCCCTCGCCACGCTGACCGTCTTCACGCTGCTCGGCGCCTGGAACGACCTCATCTGGCCCCTGATCGCCATCAGCTCCGAGGACACCTACACCCTCCAGATGGGCCTCGCCACCTTCGCCGGCGCCCGCCACACCGAGTGGTCGGCGCTCATGGCCGGCAACCTCGTCGCCACCCTCCCCCTGGTAGCCGCCTTCATCCTGGCCCAGCGCTACTTCGTGGCCACCATGAGCTTCTCCGGCCTCAAGTGACCCCCTGGGCCGGGACCCTCGGCCCGCTCATCGAAGCGAGAATCCTCGCCGTTGCTCTCTCGCAGCTCTTTCAGCCCGTCTCTGTGCTCCATCCAGGCCTGCACCAGGCAGGTGAGGGTGAACAGGCCGGCAAGCACCAGCGCCGCGATGTCGCCGTTGATGAAGCCCTGTAGTGAAAGCATCGGTTCTCTTCTCCAAGTCGCTGGATTGGGTGACGCGACGGGTCCCGCCGGCGTCGGGTGGATGTGGTGGCTCACGTCACGGCCTCCTGGCTGCCGGCGGATGCGACAGGGAGGACAGGGCGCACGGGGGCCCGGATGTGGCGATGGGGAGCCGCTGGGGCGGTCTGGCTGGTCTCGGGCCTGGAGAGGAATGTCCCGGCTCTGCCCTGACGTTTCGATGTGCGGCCGTTCGAATGTCCGCCGATGCCATCGGTTCTGATGACGATGGTCTTAGCCGGCTCGGCCTGGTCTGTCCGTGTGCTGTTTGGTTTGCTGGCTCATGCGCTGTCGGGTGGAGCTACTTCAGCGGTTTCAAGAGGAGTGGTCGGGGGCTGTCAATATGGATTCCAGGTGATTTTGTGTTATTAGTCCCAGGTGGTGCCGGGGGTGCGGGAGTAGCTGTCCCAGGTGGTTCCGGCGGTGCGGCTGTAGGAGTCCCAGGTGGTTCCGGCGGTGCGGCTGGAGTTCGTGGAGTTCGTGGAGTTCGTCATTTCTCTGTCTCTTTTCTGGTGGGCTGTGTATTTGTTCTCGCACAAACAACTCTGCGGGATTCGCAAGCCGCGAACCAGATGAACGGGCGGCAGCAAGCTGCACCGCCCTGACCGCTTCCTGCCACCCCCACGCGGGACGGCCGCCCAAGATCCCACAAGCACGACATAGCCCCAGGTCAGGACATTGACCCTGGGGCGACATGAGACGGTGAACATCGACGGCCTGCCGGTGGCCCTCGTCGATCGGGGAGGTCGCGGGGCCCGTCGTTCCCCGGGTGGAGCTCGGGCGGCCGTGCCGGCCAACGCGCACCGCGAAGTGCCACGGTCGCGCCGACGACCCGTCCCGGGAGCATGCCGGGCCCGCGCCGCCGGTTGCTCAGGCGTGCGCGGAGGCCGTCGAAGGGCGATCTGGCGGGGTGGATTCGGGACGAGAACGTCCCGGTGTCATACCTGGCCGATTGGATGCCGATTGGATACTGGGGCTTCGATGCCCACCGGCGCCACCGGTTCATGATCACGGTGGTCTTGACCGGTTGGGGCAGAGCCTATCCGGGGACTTTCTTACTTACTGAAGAACGAAGCATTTACAGGACTGACACGGTCGTACCGGCTTATCTGGGTTTCTCAGTCCCAGGTGGTGCCGGGGGTGCGGGAGTAGCTGTCCCAGGTGGTTCCGGCGGT
>NZ_JBFBIK010000126.1:0-20978 GCF_040685555.1 Sphaerisporangium sp. NPDC088356 | reverse complement strand
CGCGGGAGCCCTTACGGAGGGGGTCTAGCCGTTGTCGGGGGATCCGCCGCGCGGCCGCAGGGACGGACGGCCGGGCGTGTCGCCGTACGCGCCGGGCCCTCGGCCGCCGGGCGTCTCGTCGTCGACCACCTGCCCGGTGACGACCCGGGAACCGCCCCGCTGCGGCTCGTCGCCTGACCCGCCCTGCGGGAACACCATGCCGAAGGGCGACCCCGCGGCCATGACGCGCACGCGGCGGCCGAGGAACCAGCTGAGCCAGCGCCTCGCGATCGGGCGGGTGAACGGCAGGATGAGGAAGAACCCCGCGATGTCGCTGAGGAAGCCGGGGGTCACCAGCAGGGTGCCGCCCGCCACCACCAGGGCGCCGTCGGCGAGCTCGCGGTCGGGCATCCGGCCGGAGTTGAGGGCCTCGCGCAGCGCCCGCCAGGCGCGCCGGCCCTCCAGCCGCACGAGCCAGGCCCCGAGCAGGCTGTCGAGAATGAGCAGGCCGACGGTCTGCCAGCCACCGATCACCTGGCCGATCTGGATGAGCACCCAGATCTCCAGCACCGGCACGACCAGGAACGCTATGAACAGCAGCACACGCAGCATGGCTTCACCATCACCTCGCGATGTACAACGCCCGGACCCGGCCCGGTGGTTCCCCGCCGTGGGCACGCCCTCAATCCTGGCTCGCCAGAGCCCCTGGCAGGCACGATCTGGGCCGGTGCCCGGAGTCTACGTCCGGGATCGCTCACTGCTCGTCGACGGGCCGGTGACCTGGGCTTCGCCGCGCCGTCCCAGGGTCGGAGGCGGTGAGGCTTCCGAGTATCGCCAGCAGCCCGGCGCTCCGGCTTCCCGGCTCGGCGTGGAACACGGCCAAAAGAATTCCATCGGTGCCTCCGACGGCCAGCGTGTTCACACCATCGGCGGGTGACCAGGTGATCAGGCCAGGACGGAGCCGCCGTCGAGCGTGAGGATCGACCCGGTGGCGGGGACGCGGCCGCCCTTGTGCGCCTAGGCGAGAAGATCGCGGGGATGCTCGTCCGGCTCGGCGTTCGCCGGAGTCCCCGGCACCCGAACCACCGATCGGACCCTCCACTCCGGAACCGTGAGGTCGGGCCGCTTGTGGCCGGAAGTATGGTTGGTGGGTCGCCCAGCCCCAAGGATGCCGTCGTATGTCAACGCCGCTCGAACCGTCCCCGCCGCGGCTGGTTCGAGTGCTGCTGGTGGAAGACCATGACATGGTGGCGGAGGCGATCGGGCTGGCACTCGCCCAGACCTCCGCGATCGAGGTGGTGGCGAGGGCGGGGTCGATCGCCTCCGCGGTGGCCGACGCCAGCCGTCTCCAGCCCGACGTGCTGCTGCTCGACCGGCGATTGCCCGACGGCGACGGGATCTCGGCCATCGGCCGGTTGATGGCCGTGGCACGAGGGGCCCGCGTGCTGGTGCTGACCGGCGAGGCGACCGCGTCGGTCGCCACCCGGGTGGCAGAGGCCGGAGGGGCCGGCCTGGTGCTCAAGTCCG
The DNA here is from genome assembly GCF_040685555.1 of Sphaerisporangium sp. NPDC088356. NCBI lineage: Bacteria > Bacillati > Actinomycetota > Actinomycetes > Streptosporangiales > Streptosporangiaceae > Sphaerisporangium > Sphaerisporangium sp. NPDC088356. The sequence goes on along the minus strand of NZ_JBFBIK010000126.1, from coordinate 19,472 downwards.
GCCGTTTACAGGACCTCGAATCGGCCGTTCACGAGGTCGCCGCCGGAGGAATGGTCTTCCCGCCCAGCCTGCTGTCCGGCGTCCTCGACCGGCTGACCGGCCGGACCGGGCTCTCGGGCACGAGGCTGACGGCGCGGGAGCGCGAGACGCTGCTGCTGCTCGGCGAGGGCGCCGGCACCGAAGAGATCAGCGAGCGCCTGGGCGTTGCCCGCAACACGGCCCGCAACCACATTCAGCGCGTGCTGGAGAAGCTCGGGGCCCGGTCGAAGCTGGAAGCGGTGGCGATCGCGCACCGCGAGGGCATGCTCGACTGATGCGTTCGCACTAGTCGGCGTGGCGTGATTGCGTCTCGTGATCAGGCGGCCGCATGGCGGATATTGTGAGGATGGGTAATGGGCCATCGACGTACGAGGTTGAACGCCTGCTCGCGCGGGATCTGAGCAGCATCACCGAGGCCCGTGAAGTGGTCGGCCGCGCTCTGATGGCCTGCGGCTACCGTGGCGAGCATGATCAGGTCGTCCTGGTGGTCAGCGAGCTCGTGACGAACGCGCTGATACACGGCGCGGGCACTCCTGTGCTGCGCCTGAGCTGCGATGAGTCGCGGGTACGCCTTGAGGTCTCCGACACCAACGCCGAGATGCCACGGCCGCGCGAGCCCGACGCCGAAGGCGGCTGGGGACTCCACGTCATCGAGGAACTCACCACCGGCTGGGGCGCCTCTCCCCGGGTAGACGGGAAGGTGGTTTGGTGCGAGCTGGCGGCACCCCCCGCTCCCGCCGCCGTTCCCGATCAAGTGGCGAACTGACCCGCCCCCGCACCAGTGGTGGCACTGGTACAGTTGTGGCACTAGTATCAGGCACCGGCACATTCGTGCAATGCTGCAATATGCCCGATGCTGGCCAGCAACCCCCTCTTCACCGGCAGGTCCCTCCCCCCGGCCGCCCGGAGACGGACCTTGAGCTGCTGGTGCAGAGCGTCATCGACTACGCGATCTTCATGCTGGATCCCAGTGGGCGGATCATCAGCTGGAACGCCGGGGCGCAGCGGATCAAGGGATACGCGGCCGAGGAGATCATCGGTAAGCACTTCTCGGTGTTCTACCCGCCAGAGGACATCGCCGCGGGCAAGCCCGACTGGGAGCTGGAGGTCGCCGTCGCCGAGGGACGCCTGGAGGACGAGGGCTGGCGCCTGCGCCAGGACGGCACCCGCTTCTGGGCCAACGTCGTGATCACCGCCCTGTTCGACAACACCGGCCGGCTGCGCGGATTCGGCAACGTCACCCGCGACATGACCGAACGGCGCAAGGCCGAGCAGGCGTTGCGCGAGAGCGAGGAGCGGTTCCGGTTCCTGATTCAGAACGTCATCGACTACGCGATCTTCATGCTGGATCCCAGTGGGCGGATCATCAGCTGGAACGCCGGGGCGCAGCGGATCAAGGGATACGCGGCCGAGGAGATCATCGGTAAGCACTTCTCGGTGTTCTACCCGCCAGAGGACATCGCCGCGGGCAAGCCCGACTGGGAGCTGGAGGTCGCCGTCGCCGAGGGACGCCTGGAGGACGAGGGCTGGCGCCTGCGCCAGGACGGCACCCGCTTCTGGGCCAACGTCGTGATCACCGCCCTGTTCGACAACACCGGCCGGCTGCGTGGATTCGGCAAGGTCACCCGCGACATGACCGAACGGCGCAGCGCCGAGCGCGCCCTGGACGAGCGGGGCAGGCTGCTGAACCACCTCATCCACGCCCAGGAAGCGGAGCGGCGGCGCATCGCCTGGGACGTGCACGACGACACGATCCAGTCCATGGTGGCCGTGGGGATGCGCATACAGCTGATGGCCGGCCGGCTGCCCGATGAGCACGCCGCGGCGATCTCCCGCCTCAACGACGCGGTGACCGCCACAATCGGGAGGCTGCGCCACCTGACCTTCCGGATGCACCCGCCGGAGATCGACCGCGTCGGGTTGTCCGTGGCGCTGTCCGATTACCTGGCACAGGTCGCGTCCGAAGCCGGTCTCATGTGGGAACTGCGGCACGATCTCGACCGCGAGCCCCCGCCCGAGTCCGCGATCACCATCTTCCGGATCTGCCAGGAGGCTCTGACCAACGTCCGCAAGCACGCCCAGGCCACCTCGGTGACGGTGTCGCTGTCGTCGGCCGACCACGGCGTGCTGGTCCGTGTCATCGACGACGGAACCGGTGCCGGCCCGTCGTACGACGGGCCGGCACGGCCCGAACACTTCGGTCTGATCGAGATGCGTGAGCGGGCCGAGCTGGCAGGCGGCTGGTGGAACATCGAGGGACGGTCCGGCGGAGGCACCATCGTGCAGTTCTGGCTGCCCACGCCGCCGGCCGGCGGGCCCGCTGAAAGGTACCGCCCGAAGTGAACGGTTCTTCCGAGAGGCTGACGGTGCTCATCGGCGATGACGAGCCGATGATCCGGGATGTCGTCCGCGAGGTCCTCGAGGCGGAGCCGGACTTCGACGTGGTCGCGGTCGCCGGCGACGCCGAGGAGGCCATCCGGCTAGCGGAAAGGCACAGACCGGCCGTCGCCATCCTCGACGTGCGGATGCCGTGCGGTGGTGGGCTCCACGCCGCCCGCGAGATCCGGCGGCGCTCACCCCGAACCCGCATCGTGGCCTTCTCCGCCTACGGTGATCCGGCGGTGGTGGAGGATATGCGGTGCGTGGGGGTGACCGAGTACCTGGTCAAAGGAGTCCCGAACGCCGATCTCGTGGCCGCGGTGCGGCGGCTGGCGACCGCCGGCTGAAGCGGGGCGGGCGCACCGCGACACCCGCACGGACCTGCCACGACCCCGGGCCGGTCCCGCGTTCACCGCCCCCCGTGCTCAGTGGCCCGGTGACTTCTCCATGCTCACCAGCTCGGCGACCTGATCGACGCGGACGAGCCGGAGCCGTCTGATCTGCGACGGCGTCGCGACGATCGTCAGGCCGTGCGACCCCTCGGCGGCCACCCGCCCCAGCTGGGCCATCCCGCGGCCGTCCAGGAACGACATGCCGGTGATGTCGATGCGCCACCCGTCCTCATCGGGCAGCGAAGCGGTCAGCGCCGCCCACGCACCGCAGTTGGATCGGTCCGTCTCGCCGGAGAACGCCACGCCCCGGCCGCCGGCCGCGGGCTGATGCCGTAACCGGGCTCCGCGCGGCGTGCACGGATGCGCCTGGATGGCACGTGTGATCTCAGCCTCCGGGAGCAACCGGGTGTCGTACTGGCAGATCATCGTCAGCCGTCCCGAGCCGAACAGAGTGTTCAGCTCCGCCTCGAACGCGATCAGACCCTCCGCGTCGACACCGCCGGGCACCGCCCAGCTCATGTCGACGCTGACCCACACTCCCGAGAACCCGTCGGCCACCGACCGCCCCGCGATCTCCTCGTACATCGCCCGGATCCGTCGCGGAGAGAATCGGCCATCGGGCATGAGCGATCGCCGGGCATCCTGGACCCGTACCCGCCACTCGCCCGGCGTCCGGCACGAATCCACACCGGACCGCTCCAGCAGCCGCTCCAGCGAGCCCTCGCGGCCCGGAGCCGAGAACACCAGCACTCGCGCGCCCTCGCGCAGTCCCCGTTCGGCGAAGGCGAGCGTGCCGGCGTCGAACTCGTCGTCGTCGCCGAAAACAAGACCGAGATGATCCCCCGCTTCGATATACAGCGATCTCACCACCTTCACCCCGCCGACGACAGTCAGATGATACGACCGATCGGGGTGTCGGCATTCAGTGCCACCGGATCGTTACCCCGGTGTCCTGGCCCGCAGGGCGCGGACGAACCACTCGAGCGCCGGTGCGAGGCTCTCGGGGGCCGGCCAGCCGTTGATCACGGCCAGCAGCCGGAGGTACCGCTCCCTGCGAGGATCGCCGGCCACCTCCAGCCGGGCCAGCAGCCGGCGCCGCAGGCCGGCGTCGTCGGGGAGGCCGTAGACGCGCGCGTACTGCGCGGTGACCGCCGCGACGACCGGATCGGCCTCCGGCGAGGCCGGGCCGACGCCGGCCACCGACGCCGGGCCGGCCTGGTCACGGACCATCGCGGCAGGGTCGCGTAGCGGGCGCGCGGTGCCGCCCTGGGCGCGGTCGGCCGCGTGGTGCTCGGCCATGCGCCGCACGCCGGCGCGGAAATCGGGGTCCTGGGACAGCTCCGCCAGCTGCACCCACGCCTCGACCTGCTCGGCCTCGGGGTCGTCGGGTAGTTCGGGGGTCATCGAGCGCATGATGCCCGCGAATTCGTGGTCGGCGTCCAGGCCGCCGAAGGCGGCGCCGAGGAATTCGCCGATCAGGCGCCGGCGGCCGTAGGGACAGGGGCTAGCGGCCCGCCCATTTGACCTCGTAGGGCCGCAGGGTGACCTGCTTGCCGTCCACCGTGGCGGTGAGCCGCGCGTTGGTGGTGTTGACCATCACCAGTCGCCGCGGCTGGGCCAGCACCCGGACCTTGGGATCGGAAGTGGCGACCTGCTGCAGCTCGGCACCGGCGGGGAACCACTTGACGAAGTCGCCCACCAGCCGGCCGGTCGGGAGCGCCGCACCGGTCCGCGGGTCCCACATGCAGCCCTGGCAGGTGCCCTGTTTGGTCTGCGGGTTCCAGTACAGCGCCGTGGCGGCCCCGCTCTTGGCGAACTCGATCATCGAGGCGGCCTGGACGGCGAGCCGCATGGACTCGGACCAGGTGGTGCCGTCCTCGGGGACGAAGTACCACTCCGACCACCAGACCGGCAGGTCACCGGTCTTCTGCCGCAGCCACTCGGTCACCGCGCTGAACTTGCCCAGCGCTCCGAACGCGTCGGGGAGCAACTGGTGCGCGTCGGTCAGCGAGGCGCCGTCGACCACGATGAAGTCGGCGCCCTTCTTGTTCTTGAACCAGTAGTCGAAGGCGTCCAGGGCGTTCTGATTGACGACTCCCCACGGGCCCCGCAGCTCGGACTCGCCGGTCTTGTTGCTGTCGAAGCCGATGTAGGGTCCGCCGACCTTGGCATCGGGCCGGACCGCCTTCACCGCGTCGTAGACCTTGTTGTAGAGGTCGGTGTAGCCCTTGATGTCCGCGGGCTTGGAGTGGTCCTTCCAGAAGCCCTTGAGCTCGTTCCAGACCATGAAGTACGTGACGTCGGGGTACTTGGTGGCGACGGCGGCCGACAGCTTGGCGAAGTCGTCGAAGTGCTCCGGGTAGGGGGCGTCCTCCAGGTGCTCGGTCCAGGCCGACTCCTCGGTCGGGCCCTCGGGGCCGCCCTTCATCCAGTCAGGGGCGCAGCAGAGCGTGATGATCTGCGTGCCGGCGGACTGCTTCATGAGGTTGGTGCGGCTGTCGAGGTCTTCCCAGAAGAACTCCTGGGGCCGGGGTTCGGGGTTGAGCGCCCCGAAGCCCATGATGTGCTGGTTCTGCAGCATCGGGGTCTCGGCCAGCGTCCGGGTCACATCCTGCTCGAACCGGTCGGTGACGTTGTTGGCGCTGATCCCCGTGTGCGTGAACCCCCAGCGAGGCCATGCGGGGTCCACCGCCGGCGGTTTCTGGCCCTTGACGCCGGGCGTTGACGGCGACGTGGCGGGATCGGCCCGGTCTGCGGGGCCGGCGGAGGAACAGCCCGCCACGATCAGCGCCATCGCGAGAACGCCCGCGGCCGACGCGATCACCCGTCCGGGGCGCCGCCATGTCGATCCCCCGCTGTGCGATGCCACCTGATCCTCACCTGATCCTCACCGTCCGCCTTGCTCAGAGCGTTCCACGGGCGGCTCAGGAGCGGCGGATCAAGAGCACGATTCACAGGCAAGCGTTATGGCCGACCCGTAAGGCCGTCGTCAGCGGCCCCTTCTGAGGCGGCGCGGCAGCCCGGCGAGCCCCCACACGGTGACCCGCCACATGGCCTCGGCGACCACGGCGCGGTTCATCTTGCTGGCCCCGGCCGTGCGATCGACGAACGTGATCGGCACCTCGACGACCCGAAGGCCGTTCTGGACGGTGCGGAGGGTCAGGTCGACCTGGAAGCAGTATCCCTGCGACTCCACCTCGTCCAGCCCCATCTTCTCCAGCGTCGAGGCGCGGTAGGCGCGGAAGCCCGCCGTGGTGTCGCGCACCGGCAGGCCCAGCATGAGCCGGGCGTAGGTGTTGGCGCCCCGCGACAGGAACTCCCGCCTGCCCGGCCAGTTGACCACCTTGCCGCCCGGCACCCAGCGTGACCCGATGACCAGGTCGGCGCCGTTGGACAGGGCGTCGAGCAGCAGGGGGAGCTCCTCGGGCTTGTGCTGGCCGTCGGCGTCCATCTCGACCAGCACGTCGTAGCCCTGGGCGAGGCCCCAGCCGAACCCGGCGATGTAGGCGGCGCCGAGCCCCTGCTTGCGCGGGCGGTGCAGCACGTGGACGTGGTCGTCGCCGGCGGCCAGCTCGTCGGCCACGGCCCCGGTGCCGTCGGGGCTGTTGTCGTCGGCGATCAGCAGATGGGCATCCGGTACCGCCGCCCGCAGCCGTCCCGCGATCATCGGCAGGTTCTCGCGCTCGTTGTAAGTGGGAACGATGACAAGTACCCGCCCGAGGATCCGCCCCATCACCCGTCCTCTTCATCGGTTCGGTCCTGTGGTGGCGCCGGGCGCCGCCGGAGAGCGGCGGCCAGGGCACCGGCCCCGACGAGGAGAAGGGCCCACTCAGGCAGGGCTCCGACTCGCGTCGCGAGGGTCTCACCCGTACGGATCGGGACGGTGACCACGGCCATGTCCGCGACCCGCTCGGCGGTCTGCCAGCGCACCTGGCCGCCGGGGTCGACGTAGGCCGAGATGCCCGTCGTGGCGGCGGTGATCACCGCGCGGTCGTGCTCCACGGCCCGCAGCTGCGACATGGCGAGCTGCTGGGGCGGAAGGTTGGTCAGGGCGTAGGTGGCGTTGTTGGTCTGCACCACGATCGGGGTGCCGCCGGCGCGCACCGTGCTCCGCACGATGTCGTCGAAGGCGACCTCGTAGCACTCGACTGCGCCCACCGTCACCGGGCCCATCCTCAGATCACCGTCACGGGTGCCGGCCAGCGACTGCAGGCCGACCAGGTTGATGCGTTTGATGAACTTCGCGAGAAGATCCTTGAAGGGGACGAACTCGCCGAACGGTACAAGCTTTCGTTTGTCATAGTAAGCGCCGGGACCGCGCACCGGATCCCAGACGATGCCCCGCGTGTACCGGTGCTGCCCGTCGGGTGACCGCACCACGGCTCCCACCAGCACCGGCACCCCGATGTCGCGCACGGCCGAGTCGATGACCCCATAGGCGAAGGAGTCGCGGTAAGGGTCGATGTCTGTGGAATTTTCAGGCCACACCACGATGTCGGGCCTTTGGACCTTCCCCGCCCGGACCGCCCGCGCCAGCTCGTGGGTCTTGTCGGCGTGGTTGCGCAGCACGACGGCGGGCTCGTCGCCGAGGAACCCCATGCCCTCGCCGGGCACGTCGCCCTGGACCACCCCGACCCGGAGGCTCCTCGCCCCCTCGGCGCCGGGCCTCGGCACGGCGTACCCGAGCAGGGGCACCGCCACGACCCCGGCCAGCAGGAGCGCGACCTCCCTGGTCCACCGCCGGGGCGCGAGCCGTACGGCCAAAAGGGCGAGCAGGGCCCCGCAGAGCACCACCGCGAAGGTGACCAGCGGCGCGCCGCCGAGCGCGGCGTACGGCGTGAACGCCGACCGCCCCTGGCTGAACGCGACGCGCACCCACGGGAAGCCGCCGACGGGGAACAGCCCCCGTGCCCACTCCTGGGCGACCCACAGGGCCGCCACCCACAGGGGCCAGGCGCGCAGGCGGGTCACCACGGCGACCCCGGCCGACATCGCGGCGAAGAACAGGCTCTCGACCGCCACCAGGATCACCCACGCGTCGTCGCCGATCGGCCGCACCCAGGCGAGCGCCGGGAACAGGAAGGCGGCGCCGCCGAGGTATCCGAGCCAGGCGGCCCGGCGGGCGCGTACGCCCCGGACCGCGAGCGTGAGCAGCGCGATGCCGGGCGGCGCGAGGAACCACAGTCCCGCCGGGGGGAAGGCCAGGAACAGCAGCACCCCGCCCACGAGGCAGGCGGCGAGCCGCCAGAGGGCGCGCGAACGCGGCAGCGCGCCGGAAACGGCCGGCGCCCGCTGGTCGTCCTGCACCGTTCGCTGGGCCACAGGGGCGGGGTCTTCTCTCACGGGTCCATCGGTAACCACCGAACGCTACCGCCCAGGAGACCCGGGTCCAATCGCCGGGCTGGCGCGGCGGTGAAAGATCACGCATGGTGATCCCTGGGCCTCCCCCTGCTTGCTCGGGAACCCAGGAACCACACTGCGGTTGCGGCACGGGACGGGAAGAGGGCCCGGACGACCCTTCGGACCGGATCCGTCCCGTCGGCGGCGAGCGCGGAATTCCGTTGTCTACTGGGTGTCCAGGCCCCTCCCGGGTCCAACCCCCCATCCGGCTGGGGTGCCCCGACTCGACGGAACGCCAGCGCTGCGCCTGGCTGAGCAGACGGAGTCGTGCTCCGTCATGACGCAGAATCCGACGATGTCTGAAGACGGCCAACCGGTAGTCCCGTGCTGGACTGTCCAGCAAACTACCGACCTCAGCTCAGATGTCAACCGTGTCCCGATCAGCGGAAACACCAAGTTTTCGCAGCTAGGACAGGAGACGTGAGTGCCGTCAATGCCGTCATGTGGACCGATGTCCGCACTCGGGAAGGCGTATTTATGGCACTCGCTCCACTCGCGCGGCGTGATCAGGCCCCCGCCGGTCACATGGTCGCGCACCTGGACAGCACGGCGGGCAGCTCGCCGGTGTGGACGACGCCAAGCCTGCGGGTGGCACGGGTCAGGGCGACGTAAAGATCGCTGGGCCCGCGTGGCGACTCGGCCAGGATCTCTCCCGGTTCCACGACGACGACTCCGTCGAACTCCAGGCCTTTGGCGTCCGCGACGGTCAGCACGGCCACCGGGGCCTCCAGCGCGTCGGCTCCCGGCCCGGCCACCGCGCCAGGGACCGACGAGGTCACGGCCTCGCCCAGCTCCGCCGCGCGGGTCGCGGGGACGATCACCACGAGCCGCCCGCCCTCGACGATCTCGCCGCTCACGATCGCCCCCAGATCGCCCGTGCCGTCGATGCGGCGCGCCCAGGGTCGCACGCCGGTCTCGCGGACCGACTCCGGGGCCGTGAGGCCCGGGCCGACCAGCTTCAGCACGTCGGCGGCGACGGCCATCAGCTCGACCGGGGTGCGGTAGTTGACGGTGAGGGTCTCCTCGCGCCAGCGTCCGTCCGCGTAGGAGTCCAGGACCTGGCCCCAGGAGGCGGTGCCTGCGACCGACCCGGTCTGGGCGATGTCCCCGACGATGGTCATCGAGCGGTTCGGGCTGTGGCGCATCAGCATCCGCCACGCCATGGCCGACAGCTCCTGCGCCTCGTCCACGATGATGTGCCCGTAGGCCCAGGTGCGGTCGGCGGCGGCGCGCTCGGCGGTGGTCAGGTGGATGTCGTCGCCCCGGTGCCTGGCGGCGAACCGCTCGGCGTCCATGATGTCCGACATGCCGGTCAGCTCGAGGACCTCGCGGGCGTAGGTCAGCTCGGAGTCGCGCTCGGCCTCCTCGGCGCGCCGCGCGGCGGCGAGCTCCTCCTCTGCCTGCATCGCGGCGGCGCGGAGCACCCCGGCGTCGATGTCGCCGAGCAGTTCGGCGGCCTCGTCCAGCAGCGGCACGTCGGCCTCGGTCCAAAGGTCGCCGCCGCCGCGCGGGACCTCGCGGAACAGCGCGTCCTGCTCGGCGGTGGTGAGCCCGGCGTACGCCATCCGCTCGCGGGAGCCGAACAGGCCGATGAGGAGCCGCTGGGGGGTCAGGTAGGGCCACAGCCGGTTGAGGGCCGCCTTCACGGCGGGCTCGGTGCGCAGGTCCTCGCGCAGGTCGGCGAAGTCGCCCTCGTCCAGCATGCCCCGGCCGAGCGCCTTGGCGGCCTGCTTGGCGAGCGCGTTCAGGATGTGGCGGACGAAGACGGCCCTGGCCTGGTTGTGCGGGCGGCGGCTGCGCGCCGCCCGGTTCCTGGCCGCGTCGCAGGTGCGCTGGTCGAGCCGGAGGGTGTACCTGCCGAGGTCGATGTCGATCGGCCGCCTGGGCACCCGCTGCCGGTCCTGCACGGCCCGGGCCACGACGTCGGCCATCCGGATGGAGCCCTTGATCGCGGCGGCCTCCGCGGACTCGCGCGCCGTCGCGGTGACCCCCGGGTACAGCTCGGCGACCGTGGACAGCAGGACGTCGGTCTCGCCCAGGGACGGCAGCACCTGCTCGATGTAGCGCAGGAAGGTGAGGTTCGGGCCGACGATCAGCACGCCCCGGCGCGCCAGCCGCTCGCGGTGGGTGTAGAGCAGGTAGGCGGCGCGGTGCAGCGCCACGACGGTCTTCCCGGTGCCGGGGCCTCCCTGGACCACCAGGATGCCGTTGAGGTCGCTGCGGATCACGCGGTCCTGCTCGGCCTGGATGGTGGCGACGATGTCGCGCATGCGCCCGGTGCGCTTCTCGCCCAGGGCGGCCAGCAGGGCGGCCTCACCGTTGAGCGTGGCGCGGTCGGCCTCGGTCAGCCGGTCGAGGTCGAGCAGGTCGTCGTCGACGCCGATGACGCGCCGCCCCCTGGTCTGCAGGTGGCGCCTGCGGGTCACCCCCATCGGGACGGAGGGCGTGGCGCGGTAGAACGGCTGGGCCACCGGGGCGCGCCAGTCGATGAGCAGCCGTGCCTGGTCGTCGTCCGACAGGCCCAGGCGGCCGATATAGAGGGGGTTTTCCCCCGTCAGGTCGAGGCGCCCGAAACACAGGCCGTTCTCCACGGCCCACAGCCGCGCGAGGCGCTCCGAATACATCCCGGCGAACGAGTCGCGCTCCGACCGGTTCTGGTGGGTGCCGCCACCGCCCTGGGCGAGCACACCGTCAAGCTGCTTCTGGGTGCGCGCGCGCAGCAGGTCGAGCCGCTCGTACAGTCCGGTGACGTATTCCTGCTCCTTGGCGAGCTCGATTTGACGGGTAGCCCCTGCTTCATTATTATTGGTAGTAATGTGAAACTCCGGGCCTTTGTGCTCTTTATGTTTAATTTGACGACAAGGCCCCAGAATAGCAGATCGACCACCGGACATTCCGTCCACTCCGCCGCCCTCCGAGGCGGCTTTCTCATTTCCAGGGCCAGGCCGCGCCGGGCGGGATCACGGCACGTCAGCCCGCCCTCGCCGCGCTACCAACCTGGTCACAGGTTGGTAGCGGCTATTGACCCTGCTCGGGGCCGTGCCTGTACTTTCCTAACAAGTTAGGAAGCTTTCCTAACTCCTGCCGGAACGGTCCCGTGCATAGGGTGCGCCGGCGGCTGGAACGAGGAGCTTTAGGGTGAACACGCAGCCGGGAACGCCGAGTCTGTTGCGGGCGATCAATGATCGCGCCGCGCTCCAGGTTCTGCTGGAACGCGGGCCGCTCACCCGCCCCGAGCTCGGAACGCTCACGGGCCTTTCCAAGCCCACCGCCTCCCAGCTGCTCTCGCGGCTGCACGACGCCGGCCTGGTCGTGCTGGACGGCATCCGGGAGGGCCTGCCCGGCCGGACGGCGGAACTGTACCGGATCAACCCGGCCGCGGCGTTCGTCGTCGCGCTCGACGTGACCCCGGCGCGGATCGCGGCCTCGGTGGCCGACATCACCGGCGCCGTGATGGCGGAGTACCGCCTCCCGACCCCCGGCAGGAGCGCCGGGGACGTGGTCGAAAGGGTGCGCAACGCCGTCAACGGCGCCTGCCTCCAGGCTGGTGTCGACCCCGCCGCGCTGCACCGGATCGTGATCGGCATCCAGGGAGCCGTCAACCCCGCCACGGCCAGGCTCGGCTACGCCGCCCACATCCCCGGCTGGCACATCCCCGACCTCGTGGGCACGCTGCGCGACGGGCTCGGCGTGCCGGTCGACGTGGAGAACGACGTGAACCTCGTCGCCCTGACCGAGCAGGCCCACGGCGTCGCGCGCGGCCACGACGACTTCGTGCTGCTCTGGGCGGACGAGGGCATAGGAGCCGCGCTGGTGCTCGGCGGCAGGCTCCACCGGGGCGCGACCGGCGGCGCCGGCGAGGTCGGCTACATGCCCACCGTCGGCGCGCCGACGTCCAGGGAGACCGGCAAGCGGGGCGACCACGGCTTCCAGGCCCTCGCCGGCGGCCCGGCCGTCCTGAAGCTCATGCGCTCCCACGGCCTGCGCGGCCAGGACCCGGCGCAGGCCATACGCAACGCCGTGCGGGACGCCGCGCTGGGCGGCGTACGGGGCGAGCGCGCCGGGCGAGCGCTGCGGGAGATCGCGGCGCGCCTCGCCATGGGCCTCGCGCCGATCACCGCCGTGGTCGACCCCGAGCTGGTCGTGCTGACCGGCGGCATGCTGCTCGCCGGAGGTGACGTGCTGTCCGAGCTCGTCGAGCAGGAGCTGCACGCGCTGACCTTCCCGCGCCCGCCTGTGCGGATGTCCACCGTCGAGAGCAATCCGGTGCTGACCGGCGCTCTCGGCCTCGCCCTCGCCACGGCCCGTGACGAGATCTTCAGCTCGACCGTCCCCTCGTAGCCCGACCCTCCTGATCATCCACCACCCCATGGGAGGCATCCCCGTGAAATCACCTCTGCTGCTCGTCGCGGCGGCGGGTCTCGCCGTGTTCGCGTCGGCCGCCTGCACGGCGGGCACCGAGAGCGCGCCGAAGCCCCCTGCTGCGGGAAGCACGCCGGACAGAAAGCCCGTCACGATCACCATGTGGCACGGCTTCAGCGCCGACAACGAGCTCAAGGCGTTCGACGACGCCCTTGCCGGGTTCAAGCGGACGTACCCGTGGATCACGGTGAAGACCACCAAGGCGATCCAGGACGACCAGATCATCCAGTCGGCTCGCGGCGGCAACCCTCCGGACGTGGCGATGTCGTTCACCACCGACAGCGTGGCGACGTTCTGCAGGACCGGGATCTTCCAGGACCTCAAGCCGTACCTGACCGCGAGCAAGATCGACGAGGCGATCTTCCCCAAGGTGATCGCGGAGTACACCCAGTACGAGGGCAAGCGCTGCGTGATGCCCATGCTCGCCGACACCTACGGCCTGTACTACAACAAGAAGCTCATGAAGGGCGCCGAGCCGCCCAAGACGCTCTCCGAGCTGACGGCCCTGGCCAAGAAGCTCACCGTGCGGGACGCGCAGGGGAACATCAAGGTCGCGGGCTTCGTGCCGAGCAGCCAGATGTACGAGAACGCCCCGATCCATACCGGCACGATGGTCGGCGCGAAGTGGACCAACCCGGACGGCACCTCGGCGATCGGCTCCGACCCGGCGTGGAAGCAGCTCATGACCTGGCAGAAGGACCTGGTCGACTGGTTCGGGTACGACAAGCTGGAGAAGTTCCGCAAGAGCCTCGGCGACGAGTGGTCGGCGGACAACCCGTTCAACAAGGGCAAGGTCGCCATGGCGATCGACGGCGAGTGGCGCAACGCCATGATCGCGGCCGACGCCAAGGACCTCGACTACGGCACCGCCCCGCTCCCCGTCGCCGACGACAAGCCCCAGCTGTACGGGGGCGGCTTCATCGCGGGCACGGTCATCGGCATCCCCCGCGGCGCCAAGAACCCCGAGGCCGCCTGGGACCTGGTGAAGTACCTGACCACCGACACCGACGCCGTGGTGAGCCTGTCCAACGCGCTTCGCAACGTGCCGAGCACGCTGCCCGCCCTGCAGTCGCCGAAGCTGGAGAAGGACGCCAACTTCCAGACCTTCCTCGACATCTTCGCCAGCCCCAACAGCAGCACGCTGCCCGCGCACATCAACTCGGTGTTCAACCAGCAGACCCTGCAGGAGGCGCAGATCAAGTGGGAGTCCGGCCGGGCGCCCGATCTCGGCGCGGTGCTGACCGAGGCGGACAAGAAGATCAACGACAAGCTCAAGCTGACCTCGGGCAACTGATCACATGGCGACGACGACGCTCGGGCGCCGGGGGAACGCGGTGCCGGCCAGGCGCGAGGGCCGGTACCGAGGGGGCCTCATGGCGCTGCTCTACCTGTCCCCCTGGCTGGTCGGGTTCACGGTCTTCTTCGCGTACCCGCTGGTCGCGACCGTCTACTTCTCCTTCCAGCGCTACGACCTGTTCACCCTGGAACCGGTCGGCTTCCTGAACTACAAGTACTTCTGGCAGGACGAGGCGGCCTGGACCTCCATCAGGAACACGCTGTGGCTCGTCGTGGTGATGGTGCCGCTGCGGGTGCTGTTCGGCCTCGGCGTGGCGCAACTGGTGACCAAGCTGAAGGCCGGCGCCGGGTTCTTCCGGACGATCTTCTACCTCCCGTCGCTGGTGCCGCTGGTCGCCGGGACGCTGGGGTTCGTGTACCTGCTCAACCCGGGCACCGGGCCGGTGCCGACGATCCTGAACGCGATCGGCATCCCCTCCCCCGACTGGTTCGGCGACCCCGCGTGGTCCAAGCCGGGGCTCACGCTGCTGGCGCTGTGGTCGGTGGGCGACCTCATGGTCATCTTCCTGGCGGCGCTGCTGGACGTGCCCAAGCAGCTCTACGAGGCCGCGGCGCTTGACGGGGCGGGCGGGTGGCAGCAGTTCTTCCACGTCACCCTGCCGGTGATCAGGCCGGTGCTGATGTTCGCCACGATCACCGGGGTGATCCAGACACTTCAGTACTTCACCCAGGCCATGGTGGCCGCCCGGGTGGCGTCGGGGTCCACCGACTCCGCCGGCTCGGTCTTCACCCCCGGCTACCCCGACCAGTCGACCCTGACCTTCCCCGAATGGCTCTTCCAGGAGGGCTTCCGTGATTTCGCCATGGGTTACGCCTGCGTTCTGGCGCTGATCCTCTTCGCGGTGTCGATGGTGTTCACGATCTTCCTGCTGCGCCAGTTCCGGGGCCTCGGCGAGGAGGAAGCATGACCCTGACCCTCACGCCGTCTCCAACGGCGCGCAAGGCCGGCGCCCGCAGGCCGCGCAACCACCGCAGGCGCGCCACACTGCAGTGGATCGCCACCCACGCGCTCGCCCTCGCGCTCGCGCTCATGTTCCTCGGCCCGCTGGTCTTCATCGGCCTGACCGCCGTCATGACCGACCACCAGGCCCTCACCTCGCAGCTGTGGCCCGCCGACTGGGAGTGGGGCAACTTCAGCGACATCTTCGTGAAGGCGCCGCTGCTCACCTGGATCGTCAACACGCTGATGTACTCGGTCCTCGCCACCGTGTTCATGCTGGTCTCGTCGATCCCGGTGGCGTACGCGCTGGCGCGGTTCCGCTTCCGGGGGCGCAAGCTGGCGCTCCTGCTGGTGATCACCACCATGATGCTGCCGCCCCAGGTCGTGGCCGTGCCGATCTACCTCATCTGGGCGCGGTTCCACCTCACGGGCACGCTGTGGCCGCTGATCCTGCCCATGCTCCTCGGCGACGCGTTCTCCATCTTCCTGCTCCGGCAGTTCCTGGTGACGATCCCGAGGGAGTACTCCGACGCCGCGCGGGTGGACGGCTGCGGGGAGTTCCGCACGCTGGTGCGGGTCATCCTGCCGATGGCGCGGCCCGCGATCGCCGCGGTGGCGCTCTTCCAGTTCTTCTACTGCTGGAACGACTACTACGGTCCCCTGCTGTACGCGGGGACCGACACCTCCCACTGGACCCTGTCGCTCGGCCTGGCATCCTTCAGAGCCGTGCACCGCGTGCAGTGGAACCTGACCATGGCGGCCACCCTGCTCGCCATGGCACCGGTGATCGTCGTTTTCTTCTTCGCCCAGAAGGCATTCATCGAAGGCGTAAAGCTGACGGGAGTCAAGTGATGAAACTGGCCGTTGTCGGGGGCGGCTCCACCTACACGCCGGAGCTGATCGACGGGTTCGCCCGCCTGCGCGACGAGCTGCCGCTGTCGGAGATCGTGCTCATCGATCCCGACGAGCGGCGCCTGTCCCTGGTGTCGGCGATGGCGTCGCGGATGCTCGTGCGGGCCGGTCATCCGGCCAAGGTGAGCACGGCCACGACCATCGAGGACGGGGTCGCCGGAGCGCGGGCCGTACTGCTCCAGCTGCGGGTCGGCGGGCAGGCGGCGCGCGACGTCGACGAGACGCTGCCGCTGGACTGCGGGTGCGTCGGGCAGGAGACGACCGGGGCGGGGGGCCTCGCCAAGGCGCTGCGCACCGTGCCGATCGTGCTCGACATCGCCGAGCGGGTCGCCAAGGCGGCCCCGGACGCCTGGATCGTCGACTTCACCAACCCCGTGGGCATCGTCACGCGGGCGCTGCTCCAGGCGGGGCACCGGGCCATCGGCCTGTGCAACGTGGCCATCGGCTTCCAGCGGCGCTTCGCCGCGAACCTCGGGGTCACCCCCGACCGCATCTCGCTCGGCCACTTCGGGCTCAACCACCTGACGTGGGAGCGGGCCGTCTACCTGGACGGCGCCGACGTCCTGCCCCGGCTGCTGGCCGACCACGGCGAGGAGATCGCCGGCGACATCGGCGTGCCCGCGCCGCTGATCCGCAGGCTCGGCGTCGTGCCGTCGTACTACCTGCGCTACTTCTACGAGCACGACGCCGTGGTGGGCGAGCAGAGGTCCAAGCCGTCGCGGGCGGCCGAGGTCGCGGCCATGGAGGAGTCGCTGCTCGCGATGTACGCCGACCCGGCCATGGACACCAAGCCCGAGCTGCTGGAGAAGCGGGGCGGCGCCTTCTACTCGGAGTCCGCCGTCGCGCTGATCGCCTCCCTGGTCAACGACCGGGGAGACACCCAGGTCGTCAACCTGCGCAACGACGGGACACTGCCGTTCCTCGCCGACGACGCGGTGATCGAGGTCCCCGCGCGGGTCGGGTCCTCCGGAGCCGTGGCACTGCCCGTGGACCCGGTCGAGCCGCTGTACGCCGGGCTCATCGCGCACGTCACCGCCTACGAGGCGCTCGCCCTGGAAGCGGCGCTGCACGGCGGCGTGGACCGCGTCACCGACGCCCTGCTCGCCCACCCGCTGATCGGCCAGGCGTCCTTGTCGGCGGATCTGGCCGAGCGGCTGGTCGCGGCCAACCGCTCGTTCCTGCCCTGGGCCCGCGAAGGGGCGGTGCGGGCGTGAGGACGGTGCTCGCCGTCGACGGCGGGAACAGCAAGACCGACGTCGCCCTGGTGGGCGAGGACGGGACCGTCCTCGCCCGGGGCCGGGGCGGGGGGTTCGTCCCGCAGAGCGCCGGCGTGCCCGCCGCGATCGACGTGATCGGCGAGGCCGCGCGGCTCGCGCTCGGCGCGGGCGCGCCTCCCCCGTACGCCGACCACGTCGCCGCGTACGTCGCCGGGGCGGACCTCCCGGTCGAGGAGGAGCTGCTCCGCAAGGAGATCCTCCGCCGGGGGTACGGCCGCGAAGTCGTGGTGGGCAACGACACGTTCGCGCTGCTGCGCGCGGGCGCGTCGGAGCCGTGGGGCGTGGCCGTGGTCTGCGGCGCGGGGATCAACGCGGTGGGGGTCTCCCCCACCGGCGAGGTTGCCAGGTACCCGGCTCTGGGCAAGATCAGCGGCGACTGGGGCGGCGGCCTCGGGCTGGGCGAGGAGGTGCTCTGGCACGCCGTGCGCGCCGAGGACGGCCGGGGCCCCGCCACGCTCCTGCTTGAGGGGGTCTGCCGCTTCTTCGGCGGCCGGCGAGCCGAGGAGGTCGTCCTCGGGCTGCATTTCGGCGACCTGGCGGTGGACCGGCTCCACGGCCTGGTGCCGGCCCTGTTCACGGCGGCGGCCGAGGGGGACGCCGTCGCGAGGGCGCTGGTGGAACGCCAGGCCGACGAGGTGGCCGTCATGGGAGTGGTCGCGCTGCGCCGCCTCGGCCTGCTGGCGGAGCCCTGCGAGGTCGTGCTGGGCGGCGGCGTGCTGACCGCCCGGGACCCGCTGCTGATGGACCTGGTCGAGCGGAGGTACGCCGCGCAGGCCCCCCGGGCCACGCTGGTGGTCGCCGACGTGCCGCCCATCGTCGGCGCCGCGCTGCTCGGCCTGGACCGTCTCGGCGCCGGACGGGCCGCGATGGAGCGCCTCAGGGCGGCCTTCACCGGGGCCGTCTCCACACTGGCCTGAGGCCGCGCGCCCGGCCCCGCACCGGACTGAGGCCGCGACCCGGCTCCGCACCGGCCCGGGGCCGCGCGGCCGGCTCCGCCGGGGGCCGGCTCGCTAGGAGGTGCCGGCCGTGAGGTCGGGCGTGCGGTGCTCGTAGGGGGTGCTCAGCACGATGGTGGTGCGGGTGGAGACGTTGGCCGAGGCCCTGATCTGCTGGAGCAGGTGCTCCAGCGCGATCGGCGACCTCACCCGCACCTTGAGGATGTAGCTCTCGTCGCCCGCGACACTGTGACAGGCCTCGATGGCGGTCAGGTGCTCCAGCTTCTCGGGGGCGTCGTCGGGGGCTGAGGGGTCGATGGGCTTGATCGACACGAACGCGGTGAGCGGCAGGCCGATCGCGTCGTGGTCGACCAGGGCGGCGTAGCTCCTGATGACGCCGCGCTTCTCCAGCCTGCGCACCCGCTGGTGCACGGCCGACACCGACAGGCCGGTCTCCTTGGCGAGGTCGGTGAAGCTCATGCGCCCGTCCGCGGCCAGCAGCGTCACGATTTGGCGATCGATCTCCTCCACTCCGTAAACGGTAGTGCCCCCTGAGCCCGTTTCGCCGTCCAAGTGGTCACGGCATGGTCCCAACCGGAGCGGCACCGTCCGCCAGGCCCGTCCCTGAGCGGGCGCGCCGCCCGCCCGCGCGGGAAGCGCTCGCGCCTGGAGCACGGTGAGCAACGCGAACAGCGCCGCCGCCACGACCGAGACGGCGCGGAAGTCCAGGCCCGCGAGGGCGAGCCCGGCCAGCGGGCCGAGCAGCAGGCCGGCCTGCCCGGCGATGTTGAACAGCCCGAACGCCTCCACCCTGCGGTCGCCCGCCTCCTGCGCCAGGTACGCCCGCACGCCGGGGTCGAACAGCGCCCCGGCGAACCCGGTCAGCACGGAGGCGGCAAGCAGGGTCGGAATGGCGCAGGCCACCCCGAGCAGCGCGAAGCCCGCCGTGCGCAGCGCGCAGCCGGCCACGATGGCCCGCTTGCAGCCGAGCCGGTCGGCGAGGTGCCCTCCGGCCAGGCACATCCCCCGCTGGCTGATGTTGCGCACGCTGAGCACCAGGCCCACCACCCACGCCGCGTACCCGAGCCCCTGGGTGAGGTGGCTCGCCAGGTACGGCATCAGCAGGTTGAAGCCGAGCTTGACGGTGAACTGGTTGAGCAGAAGCAGCCGGACCCGCCCGTTGAAGCCGGCCGGCCGTCGCCAGGCAGTGGTCAACGGACGCCTCTCCCATCACTCTTAGTAGTCAGAAGCTACAGAGAGATAGGTGAACGGCCGTACAGACGGCGGTTAGCGCCGCGCTGACCTCCGGATCAAGCCCGCCCCCCTCGATCGGGGATCGGTCACAGGCAGAACCGATATGCTCGCCGTCCTCGTTCACCGCTTGCACCGGGCCGCCGGGCCCGGACGGCGGGCCCGGACG
>NZ_JBFBIK010000125.1:0-21141 GCF_040685555.1 Sphaerisporangium sp. NPDC088356 | reverse complement strand
CGGCGTGGAGCCGGAGGCAGTTGCCGCTCGGGCTGCGAAGAGCCCTGGATGGCGCCCGGCTGGAGAACCGGCTGCGGGAAGCCCGCGTGAAGCCCGGGCAGCGAAAAGCCGGGCTCGGGGAGTGATGTCTTCGTGTCCTTGGCGGCCTTGCCGCCCTTGTTTCGGCCAGAACGTGCACGCATACAAGTCTCCTCACAGATGACGACGCGGCAGGGAACTCATGCCGGTCGGAAGCCTCAGCCGCCGCGTCTGGATGGACGGGACCAGAGAGCTGAGAGCCAGCGGATCAGTCACCACGGACTGATCGGCGCTGTCATCAGCGGAAAATGCGCATGAACCGAAGGTACGAGCCCGGCCCCCGGCGGCACAACTCATTTTTGACCACGGATCCTGGACGGCCGGACCGTGCTCCTCCACCCACCAGCGCTGATCACCAGCGGGCCGCCATGTCGGGCAGCTCTACGCGGACCACGGTGCCTCTGCCCGGTAGGGAGCGCAGGGTCGCCTGGCCGCCGTGGGCGATGGCGATGGCCCGGACGATCGCGAGGCCGAGGCCGCTGCCGTCTCCGGGGGAGGCATGGTGGAACCGGTCGAAGGCCAGCGCCGCGTTCTCGGGGGACATGCCCGGCCCGTTGTCGGCCACCTCCAGGACCACCGGAGGCGTCAGCCGTACCGTGACCGAGGTGCCGGGCGGGGTGTGCGCGCGGACGTTGCCGAGGAGGTTGACGAGCACCTGCCGGATCCTGGCCTCGTCGACGACGGCGACCATCTTGTCCGGCGCCTCGATGGTCACCGGATGGTCGGGGTTGAGCGCGGTGAAGTCGTCGGCCACCTCCATGGCCACCGCCGTCAGGTCGACGGGCGCCATGGCGAGCGGCGTGCCCTTGTCGAGGCGGGCAAGCTCCAGCAGCTCGGAGACGAGCCGCGTCATCCGCGTCGCCTCGTCCTCGATGCGGCGCATCACCTGCGGCACCTCGTCGTCCGGTATCGCCCCCTGGCGGTACAGCTCGGCGTACCCGTGGATCGTGGTCAGGGGGTTGCGCAGCTCGTGGGAGGCGTCGGCGGCGAACCGGCGCACGCGTTCCTCGGACGCCCACCGGGCCGCGAACGCGTCCTGGATCCGGGTCAGCATGAGGTTGATGGTCGAGCCGAGGCGTCCGGCCTCCGACTTGCCCTCCGGCATGCGCGCGGACAGGTCGCCGCCCTCGGCGACGAGCCGCGCGGTGCTCGCCATCCGCGACAGCGGGGCGAGACCCTTGCCGATCAAGGATCTGCCGAGCAGAAGGAGCAGGGTCATCAGCACGGCCGCGGTGATGATCTCGGTGATGACCAGGCGCCGTATCGAGTCCCTGACCTCGTCGAGCGGCACGGCGACGACCACGATGCGGTCGCCCGCGGTCATCCGGGCCGCCGCCGCCCTGAGCCGGCCGGTGAGGGTGAACGCCGTTCCGCTGTCCGCCAGCGGCCCGAGCGTGGCGGCCCCCATCCTCTCCAGCGTCGCCGGGACGCTCGCGGCCTCGGGGTCGTCCCCGGAGATCAGCTTCCCCCGTGCCGTGGTCAGGTTGAGCACGGCCACCGCGTACGTCGGGCTGGCGTTCACCAGCGCGATGTTGGACGCCCGTACGAGCCGGGCGGCGGACACCTGCGCGGTGGCGGTGAGCGTCGCGTCCGTACGGTCGAGCATGTGCCCGTGGAGCACGATGACGCTGACGAGGGACAGCGCGGCGAGGCCGACGGCCGTGACGGACAGCAGGCCGGCGAGGAGTCGTCCGCTGAGCGTCATGGAAGGGCCGTAGCGCTGGGCGTCATCGCGGCGCTCAGCGCTCGGCGTCGGCGGCGGGAGAGGGGCGCAGGGCGTACCCAACGCCGCGCTGGGTGTGGATCAGCGGCGGCCCGAGGGGGTCGAGCTTGCGCCGCAGGTAGGAGATGTAGGTCTCCACGACCTGCGACTGGGTGCCGAAGCCCCATACGTTTTCGAGGAGCTGCGCCTTGGTCAGGACCTGGCCCGGGTGCCGCATCAGGAAGGCCAGGAGCCTGAACTCGGTGGGCGACAGCTCGACCGGCGCGCCGCCCCTGCGTACTTCCCAGCGGGTCTCGTCCAGCTCCAGGTCGGACACCGTCAGCACCGCCTGGTCGGCCGTGACGAGGGCCGCGTCCGCGCTGGACCCGCCGCGGCGGCTACGCCTCAGCACGGCCCGAGCCCTGGCCACCAGCGCCTCCACCAGGAACGGCTTGGTGACGTAGTCGTCGCCGCCGAGCGTGAGGCCGTGCACGGTGTCCGCCGGGGCGTCGCGCGCCGTCAGGAAGATGACCGGTACGTCGTCTCCCTGGGCGCGCAACCGCCGGCACAGCTCGAATCCGTCCAGGTCGGGAAGCATCACGTCCAGCACGAGGAGGTCGGGGGCACCCGACCGCGCGAGCTCCAGCGCCTCGTACCCGCGCGAGGCGCTCACGACCTCGAACCCGTGGAACCGGAGCGCGACACCCACCAGATCACGGATGTTCCGCTCGTCGTCCACGACGAGGACCCGTGGCTTGTCTGTCTGGTCGCTCATGCGTCCTTCGATCACTACTTGGAGCGTTTGGGGACCACCACTCCCTGCGCGGTGCGGGCGTCGCCGTTCGGCTGTCCCAGGACGAAGACGTTATCGCCCGTCGCGACCGCCGACGAGGTGGACTTAGCGCCATTCTTCCGGATTTTGGTGTCGGCGTTCACCGTCCAGGTCCAGCTCACGCCGTCGGCGCTCTTGACGGTGAGCGAGTTGGCGGACGCGGCGGTCACGTCGCCGCGCTGCCAGGTGTAGCTGGCGAAGTCCCCGCGTGCGCGGACGGTGGCCTCCCCGTGGACGCCGACCAGGCTCCGCCGGATGCCAAGGCGCAGCTTGGGGTTGTCCTTCGGCGCCTGGGTGAGGGCGACGGCCTCGTCCGCCGCGGAGTCGGCGGCCAGGAGCTCGTACGGAACGCCCGCGGGCCCGGCCTGGCGTGCCACGGCGACGCCACCGAGGGCTCCAACGGCGAGGGCACCGGCCAGCGCACTGCCGATCAACGCTGTGGATACGTTTCTCATGTCCTCAGATCATCTCCCCGGGCTAGGAGAAGTGAGAGGAAATCCTGAGATATCCCGGTGAACGGGAAGAGGATGCTAGCCGGGGACGCGGGCCACGCAGAACACGGTCTGGCCGAACGGCGGCCGTACGAACCGCTCGATGAACCTCGTGGCCGGCACCACCGTGCGGTCGTAGATCTTGACCAGGCGCGGGTCGGGGTAGCCGACGCCGCCGCGGCGCACGGCCGCCCACCAGGCGATGCCGCCCAGGAAGTTGATCGGCTTGAGCACGTCGGCCTTCAGGCCCGCCTCGGCGACGATCTTCCCCAGCGTGGTGGGGGTGTAGCGGGTGACGTGCCCGACCTTGCGGTCGAAGTCCCCATAAAGCTGCATGTAGCCGGGCACCCAGATGATGATCCGGCCGCCGGGCTGCGTGACCCTGGCCAGGGAGCGCAGCGCCTCGACGTCCTCCTCGATGTGCTCCAGGACGTTCATCAAGACCACGGTGTCGACCGGGTCGGCGAGGGGGATGTCGGTGGGGAGGCCGAACCGCAGCACGTCGATGTCGTCGCGGCCCTCGAAGCGCTTTTCGAGCTGCTCGACGCAGTAGGGGTCGAAGTCGCTGACCACCAGGCGGTCGAGGCGGGGCAGGAACTGCTCGGCGAAGTGGCCGAGACCCGAGCCGATCTCCAGCATCGACCTGCCGACGTGCGGGGCGACCATGTCGAACTCGTACTGCCGGTAGTTCTTGGCCTCGTCGCCACCGAGGTGGTTCTCCAAGGCCTCGTCACCGGCCGCCGGTTGCACCACGCGGTCATACCCAGACATGCGTCCCGCCCAGCTTCGCTCACTCAAAAACCGCGGTCCTCGGGGAACCACGGCCACGGATGGGCACCGAGTCTAGCCGTCCCGCTCCGTGAGGGTTCCAACTTCCCCGCGAGCCGGGCCGGAAACAGGATCGACCACCCTTGCCTGTCCTTTGCGGAAAAGATAGATCGAAACTATCTTTTTTCGCTGCAGGATCAGCCAAGGAGCCCCCGACGGACGACGACGAGGCGATAATCCGGTCGCTGGCCGGAGACCTCGCCGCCTACGAGGTGCTGGTCGCGCGCTACAGCGCGGTGGCGCATCGTACGGCCGCGCTCCTCGGCGCCGGGGACGAGGCCGAGGACGTCGTCCAGGAAGCCTTCGTCAAGGCGTTCCGGCATCTGGCCGGGTTCCGGCGGGAGGCCGCCTTCAAGCCATGGCTGCTCCGCATCGTGGCCAACGAGACCCACACGATGACCCGCTCGCGCGGGCGCCGTACCGACCTCGCGCTGAAGATCGGCGCCGAGCCGGAGCTCCGGACCCCCGTCGATCCGGAGGGGGCGGCCATCGCGACCGATCGGCGCTCCAGGCTGCTGGACGCCGTAAGGACCTTGCCCGAGGGGGAACGTCAGGCGGTGGTCTGCCGGTACTTCCTTCAGCTGACCGAGGCGGAGACGGCGGAGGTCCTCGGGTGCCCGCTCGGCTCGGTGAAGTCACGGACGTTCCGGGGGCTGGCCAAGTTGCGGAAGGAGGTGGGCGATGAACTCTCCTGACGACCTTGAGGCCGAGCTACGAGCGCTCGGCGAGGCCCTCGACGCTCCCGCCCCGCCTCCCGCCGACGTGGCGCGAGCCGTACGAGCCCGCCTTGAGCGACCCGAGCCGTCGCCGTCGCCCTCCTCGGGACGGGTGGGGCGGTCTGGTCTCGGGCGGGGGGCCCGGCCCAGGTGGCGGTGGGTCACCGCCGGCGTGGCGGCGTTCCTCGTGGTCCTGCTCGGGTTCACGCCGCAGGGCCAGGCCGCCGTGGCGCACGTCCTGCGGTTCGCGGGCGTCGAGGTCCACATCGGTGAGCCGGGGCCGCTTCCTTCGGGCGTGCCGAGCCCGCTGCCGAGCGAGAAGCGCGTCTCGCTCGACCAGGCGCGGGCGATGGTGAAGTTCCCTGTTCTCGTGCCCGCGGAGCTAGGGGACCCGGACGACGTCCGGGTGATCGACGGAGGCCGCGTGGTCTCGCTGTTCTGGCCCGGGGTGCGGCTGGACACCTACGACGGGGTGCTCAGCGTGGTCTGGCGCAAGGACCTCGGCGAGCCCTGGCCGCAGGAGGTCACCATCGGCTCCTCACCGGGCTGGTGGATCGCCGGCCCGCACGGCCTGACGTACCTGCCGGGCGGCGGCGGCGCGACCCAGACCGTCGAGCGACTGGCGGGCCCCACGCTCATCTGGCAGCGACGCACGGTCGCCTACCGCCTCGAAGGCCCCTCCGACCTACCCCGCGCCCAGAAGATCGCTGAGTCCATCCACTAGGTGCCGGGCGGGGGTGGCGGGAGGGTCGGGCCGGTTTGGGGGTTGGTGGTGGGGTTTTTGGTTGGGTTGGAGGAGGACGGCGGGGGCGGGGGAGCGGTCGGGCCCGTCTGGGAGGTGGGGGACCTGCGCGGCTTGGCGGTCTTCTTCGGGGTGGGCGACTTCGAGGGCGCACGTGAGGACGTCGGCGGAGGCGGGGGCAGGGCCGTCTGACGGCTGGACGGCAGGGCCGTCGGGTGGGTGGACGGGAGGGCGGTGCGCCGGGCCGGGGGCGCGGTCTTCGTGCGGGGTGGCGCGGGCTCGGTGGCCGGGGGCGGCGGGGGCGAATCCACTCCGATGGGCAGCTCGGAAGGGGACGACTCCGGGGTGCGGTGGCCGCTCGCGCTCTGGATCGCGGCAGGGGAATCAGGCCCGCCGCCGGAGGACTCCGGCCAGGCGAACCAGATGCCGGCCCCCACCGCCACCAGCAGGGTCAGGCCGATGAGGATGGGCCCGCGCCGGTCGTAACCGAGCCGGCGGCGGGTCGGCTCGTCGTCATCGTCCATATCGATCGAGGTCTCCCACGTGCGCCATCGATCGGCCCGCGGACCGTTTCCAGTGCTCGAATCTTTGGCATACGGCGGACGACGTCGCGGTGAAGGCTCATCCCAGTTGTCTCGCACGATGCTCGTCTCCGGGGCGGGGTCGACGTCTGCTACCTGGTGCACATCGCGACGATCGTCACTACTTGTGCATTCATGTGTGGGTAAAGACCGGTAGGGAGTCAACAGAGTATAGAAGTTTGTTATGTAACAAAAGTGATATGAGAAGCTTGCCCTTCCTCCCGTATATTTCTGACTGCTTTGCTAGTACCGGATTTATCATTTGCAACTATGTCAGGAGAGCTGAGCCCCGTGCTGAGAAGGGATGATCCCGCCGCGCTGGAGCGACTGTGCCGCGAGTACGGCGATCATCTCTACGACTACTGCCAGTCCATGCTCGACGACGAGGACGCTCTCAGCGCGACGGTGGGCGCCCTGTACGGGGCCGTCGCCCACACCGACCGGCTGTACGACGCGACACGGCTGCGTGCCTGGCTGTACGCCCTTGCCCGCGCCGAAAGCCAGTCGCGGCTCGCCGGGGTGGCGCACACGGGCTCGTACGCCAGGCAGGGCCGCGGAGGCTCCCCGGAGCTGGCCGTCGAGGTGCTCGCCTGCCTGGAGCCGCGCGAGCGGGAGATCCTCGACCTGACACTGCGCCACGGCCTCAAGGCCGACGAGGTGGCCCGGGTCCTCGACATCGCGGTGGACTCCGTGGAGTCGGCCGCGCGCCTCGGCCGGCGCCATGCCGAGCAGTGGCTGGCCGCCGTCATGGACGCCAGGAGCCCGAGCCCCAAGTGCTCGGTCTTACCCGGCCTGGTGAAGTCGTGGGCCGAATCGCCGACGCGGCTGTTACGCGCCCACATCAGCCGGCACGTCCGTTCCTGCAAGGACTGCCCGACCGCGACGTCCGCGGTCACGATCACCGCGCTGATGACGCGCATGCCCATCCTGGCCAGCCCCGCCCCGTCCGAGCGGCTCTTCGCCGGCGCCGACGCCTCGTTCACCGCGGCCGAGACGCGCACCGAGAGCTGGCACCCCGACGGGTTCCCCGTGCAGCCCGACGTCCTTGAGGACCCGCCTCCGCCTGAGGCGCCGCTGACGGTGGAGGAGGGTTTCACCCCCGAGCGGGCCGAGGGCGCCAAGCCGCCACCCGAGTTCTGGGAGCCCGACCCCGAGGCGGACGACCCCGAGAGCCGTATCCGGTGGGGACGCGTCAGCCTGGTGACGCTGGTGTCCGTGGCCTCCACGGCGGTGATCTGGTCGCTGGTCTTCAACCCCGGCGGCACCGGCAAGCCGGTCGACGTCGAGGCCGCCGGCGGCACGATCTTCGTGACGCCCGGCGACTCGCTGCCGCCCCTGGTCGACACCCCGCCCCCGCCGCCTCCGGGCAGTACGGGCGCGCCGGGCACCGCCGCGCCGACCGGGCCCGGCGCCACCCAGCCGGGTGTGGCCCAGCCGACCGTGTCGGTGCCGGTGGTACCGCCGCCGGCCAGCTCCCGTCCCACGGCGACACCGACCAGGACCAGCCGCACCAACCCGCCTTCCACCAACGACGGGCCCAACGACCCTCCGCCGCCGCCGAAGACGTCACGGCCGTCGGCCTCGTCGCAGCCCAAGTCGTCGCCGACGCAGAGCTCGCAGCCCCAGGCGAAGCAGACCACCAGCGCGCCCCCGCCCCCCCCGCCTCCCCCGCCTCCGCCCTCCTTGAGCGCCTACAGCACGGTCAACGTGGGATACGCCCGGGAAGGCATCGTGTCGATCAAATCCGCCGCCGGGAAGATCAACTGGCGTGCGGCCGGTTCCGGATACGTCAACGCGTCACCCGACAACGGCACTCTCGACAATGGCCAGACCGTGGCCTTCCGGGTCTTTCTCGACGGTCTGGCAGCCGGCACCTCCTCGGACTGCGACAGGCCTTTGAACACCTCTGTGACGATCACCTGGTCGGGAGACAACAAGGGCACCCAAGGCTCCGGCAGCGTCGGCGTGACGATCACTTACATGAAGCACTGCCCCTAATCCCGCTAGTAACGAGGAGAGACCGCGAATGCCCCGACTCCGCAAACGCGAGTGGATCATCGCTCTCATCGCGGTGCTCTTCACGCTGACCGTCGGCATCCCCACAGGTATGGCCCTGGCCGATCCAGTGGCGGGCGCCGCCTCCAACAGCGAGTGCGACGACATCCTGGGCACAGGAACCCCCGATTACATGTACTGCTCATGGATGGCGAAGACGCCGAAGGACGCTCTCGACGTCGTCCGGTTCTGGGCGAAGAACGACGGCGAGAAGCTGAAGGAAGCGGTGCCCTACCCGGGCCCGGTCCTGTTCTGCAAGGACAAGACCAACAAGGGCCCCGGCATGCAGGACTGTGCCGACAAGGACCAGGTGCTGTGCAAGTACGACCAGAGCGTCGGCAAGTACGTCTGCAAGGACACCGGCGGCAATGTCACCAACCCGCCGGACAAGGCATGCCTGGGCGGCGAGTTCGACTGCTCGGGCGACGGATCGGGGGCGTCGGCGGCCCCGTCGACGAACTCCGGCCGGGCCACGGCCAGCGCGATACCGACGCCTGACGGGACCACGCAGAACCAGACCGATCCCACGACGCAGACCCAGGCCGATCCCAGCACCGTCCCCGTCGACGCCAGCCAGGCGCCGCTGGTCGAGACCTCGACGGTCCCCGACGGGACCGAGCAGGTCGCGCCGAGCGCCAGCGCCAGCGCGGACGACCCCGCGCCGACCGCGTCCACCGCTCCGGAGCCCACCGCCTCGGCCGCCCCCGAGCCGAGGGCCACGCCCACGACGTCCAAGCAGCCCCTCGCGGCGCCCAACGACGCCACGGGCAAGGCCGCAGCCACCGCCGTCAAGCTCGGCATGCGGGTCTGGATCGAAAGCGAGCTGGCTCCCGCGTGGACCGCCGGCAAGGACCAGTTCGACGCCGCGGTCGCCTCCATGGCCGCACAGGCGAACAGGCCCGGAGTCGTGGGCGTGAAGTTCGCCCAGGACCTCGGCTACTGGGGCTTCAAGTCCGCCACCGACGTGCGCCAGTTCGTCAAGGACGCCTCCACCGCCCTGCGCGCGGCGATGCCGGCCGGCAGGCAGCTCGCGGTCGACGTGGTCGTGCCCGAGATGGGCTGCGGGGTCTCCGAGCCCTGCCAGGCGGCGCTCCGCACCAAGTACCCGCTGATCACCCGCGCCAACGTCGAGAAGTACGTGCTCACCGGCGACGTCGACCACGTCAACATCTCCAGCGGCCTGTTCGCCAGCGAGTACGCCAAGTACAAGATCACTCCCGACAAGGCGCTGCGCAACCAGTGGATCAGCGTGCGGGCCCGGGGCTGGGACACCCGCGTCCACATCGGGGCCAGAGAGGTGGGCCTCGCCCACAGCGGCGCCAACAAGCTCACCGCCGCGCAGGCGGAGGCGGCGGCCAAGCTGCGCGTCGACCTGCCCCTGCAGGCGGGCGTGCAGACGGTCATGCTGTGGACCCACCGCCAGAGCTGGGACGGCGCCACCTGGCGGATCCTCGACCAGGGCCTGACCACCAACACCATGTGGAAGGCCCTCCAGGCCCGCAAGGGGCTCGGCAGGCTGTCGGTGACCTTCGACGCCAGCGACCCCGAGAAGGGGATCACCCAGGACCTCACCAAGCTCGCCGAGGTCTTCGACGAGGTCTACATCCACTCCCAGTGACCCCCTGGCGGGTCACCTGAGAGCACGAAGAGAATCCGGCGAACGCCCGGTGGAGACCCCCGCTCCGCCGGGCGTTCGCCTGTTCGCGGCCCACGTCGGCGGAGCGGCGGTCAGCCCTCGGCGGCGAGCCAGGAGTCGATGCTCGCCAGCAGCTCCTTCTTGTAGGACTCCGGCGCGGTCGAGGCGCGGATCGACTGGCGGGCCAGCTCGGCGATCTCCGCGTCGCGGAAGCCGTACACGTCGCGCGCCAGCTCGTACTGCGGCAGAAGCCTCGCCCCGAACAGCAGCGGGTCGTCGGCGCCGAGCGCGATCGGCACCCCCGCGTCGAACAGCCGCTTCACCGGCACGTCGGCGATGCGCGGGGCGACGCCGAGGCCGACGTTCGACGTCGGGCACACCTCGCAGGCGATCTGGCGGTCGGCGAGGCGCTCCATCAGCCGATCGGACTCGGCGGCACGGATGCCGTGGCCGATGCGGTCGGCGTCCAGGTCGTCCACGCACTCGGCGATGCTCGCCGCCCCGGACAGCTCGCCGCCGTGGGGCACCGCGAGCAGCCCCGCGCGCTTGGCGATGCGGAAGGCCCCGTCGAAGTCGCGGGCCCGGCCACGGCGCTCGTCGTTGGACAGCCCGAAGCCGACCACGCCCCTGTCGGTGTACTGCGTGGCGAGCCGGGCGAGCGTCTTGGCGTCCAGCGGGTGCCGGGTGCGGTTGGCCGCCACGATCACCCCGATGCCGACGCCGGCCGATCTGGCGGCCTTGCCGGCCGCGTCGAGCACCAGCTCCAGCGTCGCGGTGAGCCCGCCGAACCGCTGGGCGTAGCCGGAAGGGTCGACCTGGATCTCCAGCCACCGGGAGCCCTCGGCCGCCTCGTCCTCCGCGGCCTCCTGGAGCAGCCGGTAGACGTACTCCTCGCGGCGGAGCACCGAGCGCGCGATGTCGTACAGCCGCTGGAAGCGGAACCAGCCGCGCTCATCGGTGGCACGTAACCTCGGCGGCCAGTCTTGCACCAGCGCGTCGGGCAGATGGAGCCCTTGGTCCCGCGCCAGCTCCAGAAGTGTCGCGTGCCGCATGGAGCCGGTGAAGTGCAGGTGGAGATGGGCTTTTGGAAGTTCGTCGAGCGGGCGTGCCATCTCCATATCCTGCCGTACGCCGATCCCGCGCCGTCGCCGACTCCGCCACTCAACCTCCGGCGGCCTTGGCGCGTTGGGAAGGGCGAAAGGGGATCAGCCATGACGGATGACGACGAAGCGGCCTTCGATGAGTTCCTGGCCGCCCGAAGTACCGCCCTGCTCCGCACCGCCGTTCTCGTCTGCGGCGCGTCGGCTCACGACGCCGAGGATCTGGCCCAGGGCGCGCTGGAGAAGGTGTACCGGCACTGGCCCAGGATCCGGCACGACAACCCGGAGGCCTACGCCAGGCGTGTGGTCGTCAACGCGGCCATCTCGCGGTCCCGGCGGCGCAAGGTGATCCAGGAGATCACCTTCGCGCGCCCTCCGGAGACGGCGGCGCCCCAGTCGGACCTCGACCTGCGGGACACCCTCGTCGAGGAGCTCCGGCGCCTCCCGGCACGGATGCGCGCGGTCGTGGTCCTGCGCTACTGGGAGGACCTGTCGGAGATGGAGACCGCCGCCCTCCTCAATTGCTCGGTGGGAACCGTGAAGAGCCAGGCCGCGCGTGGCCTGGCCAGGATGCGGGCGCGGATCGGTGCCCTGAAGGGAACAACGGTATGAACGTGGAGGAAGCACTCAAGGCGGCCATGTCGGAGCACGTAGCGGACGTGCGCGCCCCCGCGATGATGGGCCAGGCCGTACGCAGGCGGCACCGCTCGCACGTCCTGCGGTCCCGTACGGCCGGGGCCGCCATGCTGACCGTGGTGGTCGCGGGAGCGATTCCGGGACTCACGGCGCTGTACCCGGATCCGGCCCCGGCAGGGGGACTCAACGGGCCGGCCACCGCGAGGTCCGAGTCGGCGGCTCCGGCCACCGACAAGTCCGAGCTGGCGCATCCGGCCGCCACGACCTGCTCTTACAGGATGGACACCACCGGCACTGCGGTCAAGAAGGTGGGCATGCCGCCGTCGAAGCCGGACCTGAAGGCCAAGACCATGACGATCGCCACCAACCACGGCACGATCGTCATCCGGCTCGCGACCGCCCAGGCGCCGTGCACGGTGAACTCGTTCGCGTTCCTCGCCAAGAAGAACTTCTTCGACAACACGCGCTGCCACCGCCTGGCGACGCCGGAGGCCACCGGCCTCGGGATGCTGCAGTGCGGCGACCCGCTGGCCAAGGGCGACGGCAAGAGCAAGGACGACGGCAC
Organism: Sphaerisporangium sp. NPDC088356; assembly: GCF_040685555.1. Classification (NCBI taxonomy): domain Bacteria; kingdom Bacillati; phylum Actinomycetota; class Actinomycetes; order Streptosporangiales; family Streptosporangiaceae; genus Sphaerisporangium; species Sphaerisporangium sp. NPDC088356. Next base: position 9,179 of record NZ_JBFBIK010000125.1, on the reverse strand, counting down.
GGGCGGCCCGGGGTACGTCTTCGACGACGAGAACCTCGGCGGCATCCCCTACACCAGGGGTACGGTCGCGATGGCGCAGGGCGGCGAGGACGCCAACTCCAACGGCAGCCAGTTCTGGATCTCGTTCTCCGACGACAACACCCAGCTGGCGAGCCAGGGCTCGGCCTACACGCCGTTCGGGGTGGTCCTGAAGGGCATGAACGTCGTCGACAAGATCGCCAAGGGCGGCTTCATCCCGTTCAAGGGCGACCCGATGGCCGACGTCAGGGGCGAGGGCTCCAACGCCCCCAAGATCCCCGTGATCATCAAGAACGTGACCGTGTCGCACTAGCAAGGCCCGGGCACAACGGCCCGGGCCTTTCGTTTTCCGGATGGTCCCGGCGAGGCCGGAGCCCGCAGGGCTAGCGCGCCTCGGCGAGGAGCTTGGCGAGGCGGCTGACGCCCTCGACGAGGTCGTCGTCGCCGAGCGCGTAGGACAGGCGGAAGTAGCCCGGCGTGCCGAACGCCTCGCCCGGCACCAAAGCGACCTCGGCCTCCTCCAGGATGATCTCGGCCAGCTCGGCGGAGGTCTGCGGGCGCCTGCCGCGGATCTCCTTGCCGAGAAGCCCCTTGACCGAGGGATAGACGTAGAAGGCGCCGAGCGGCTCGGGGCAGACGACGCCCGGGATGTCGTTCAGCATGCGGACCATGGTCTGGCGGCGCCGGTCGAACGCCTCGCGCATGGTGGCCACGGCGGACAGGTCACCCGTGACGGCGGCCAGAGCCGCGGCCTGGGCGACGTTGGAGACGTTGGAGGTGGCGTGCGACTGCAGGTTGGTCGCGGCCTTCACGACGTCCTTGGGGCCGATCAGCCAGCCCACCCGCCAGCCGGTCATGGCGTAGGTCTTGGCGACGCCGTTGAGGATCAGCACGTGGTCCCTCAGCTCGGGCACGGCCGTCGCGATGCTGGTGAAGGTGGCGTCGCCGTACACCAGGTGCTCGTAGATCTCGTCGGTGACGACCCACAGGCCGTGCTCGACGGCCCAGCGGCCGATCGCCTCCACCTGCTCGGGCGAGTAGACCGCGCCGGTCGGGTTGGACGGTGAGACGAACAGCAGGACCTTGGTGCGCTCGGTGCGCGCGGCCTCCAGCTGCTCGATCGAGGCCAGGTAGCCGGTGGTCTCGTCGGTCACGACGTCGACCTGGACGCCCCCCGCCAGCTTGATGGCCTCGGGATAGGTGGTCCAGTAAGGGGCCACGACGAGGACCTCGTCGCCCGGGTCGAGCAGCGTGGCGAACGCCTCGTAGACGGCCTGCTTGCCGCCGTTGGTGACCAGCACCTGCGACGCCTCGACCTCGAAGCCCGAGTCGCGCCGGGTCTTGTCGGCGATGGCCTGCTTGAGCTCGGGAAGGCCGCCGGCCGGGGTGTACTTGTGGAACCTGGGGTTCCCGCAGGCCTCGACGGCGGCCGCCACGATGTAGCCGGGCGTCGGGAAGTCGGGCTCGCCGGCGCCGAAGCCGATGACCGGGCGACCTTCCGCCTTCATCGCCTTGGCCTTGGCGTCCACGGCCAGAGTGGCGGACTCGGAGATCGCGGAGATGCGCGCTGAGATGCGAGGACGGGTCATACCTTCCATGTTTCCAGACGTCCCGGACCGCTGCCGCCGCATATCCAGGATGTGGACACGCGGTAAATCACCGTGACGTGCCGGACGAGTTGGTTCGACGTGAGGCGCATTCACCCGTACACTTCTGCAACTAGTGAGCGACGCGCCCCCGGCTGCTCGGGGTAAGGTGGTTCACGGCAGAGGGCACTAGCGCAATTGGTAGCGCACCGGTCTCCAAAACCGGCGGTTGGGGGTTCGAGTCCCTCGTGCCCTGCGGAGTGCGGTCCGCGCACCGATGGCGTGAAGCCGCCGAAAGTTGCGTAGGAACGACGGATCAGGTGAGGACTGTGGCGATCGACACACGCGGCGAGGCCGCTGAGGGGCCGAGTAAGTCGTCTGGCCCGACCGCTAAGAAGCGCACCTCTCCCGCACTTTTCTACCGGCAGGTGGTCGCCGAGCTTCGCAAGGTGATCTGGCCGACGCGCAAGGATCTGATCTCCTACACCACCGTGGTCCTCGTATTCGTTTTGATCATGGTTGGCCTCGTCTCCGGGATCGACTTCTTGCTCACGAAGGGTGTGCTGGCGGTCTTCGGCGGAGCCTGAGCCGGCCGCCGCGCGACAACCGTCCCCGACCGGACGGTCGAAGATCGCAACATCGACGAGAGAAGAAAGAGTCACCGTGTCCGAGTCCCCACTGTCGGCTGGCGCTTCCCACGAAAAGTGGGAGGGAGAGCCGGAAGAGGCGGTCAAGATCACCGAAGAGTCCGGCGAGGCCGCCACCTTCGGTGATGCCGAAGAGCCCGGCGAGGCCGCCGAGGCTCAGGTCGACGACGCCGAGACTCCTGCCGACGAAGACGATGAGGCTCTTGCCGACGAAGACGGCGAGACTCCGGACGGCGACGAGGACGAGGCCGAAGAGCCCGTCGAGGCCCCGGCCGGCGCCGTCGACGAGGACGGCGATGTCATTCCCGACATCGACCCCGTCGAAGAGTTCAAGAGCCAGATGCGCGGCATGCCCGGCGAGTGGTACGTCATCCACTCCTACGCCGGTTACGAGAACCGCGTGAAGTCCAACATCGAGACCCGCACCCAGTCCCTCAACATGGAGGACTACCTCTTCCAGGTCGAGGTGCCGGTCCACACCGTGACCGAGCTCAAGGGCGGCAAGCGCACCCCGGTCAAGGAGCGCGTGCTCCCGGGTTACGTGCTGGTGCGCATGGAGCTGACCGACGAGTCCTGGTCCGCGGTGCGCAACACGCCCGGTGTGACCGGCTTCGTGGGTCTTTCCAACAGGCCGAGCCCGCTGAGCCTTGACGAGGTCGCCAAGCTGCTCGCGCCCGAGCCGACCGAGCAGACCAAGACGACGGCAGCCAAGGCCGCCGCCGCGACCGTCGACTTCGAGGTCGGCGAGTCCGTCACCGTCATGGACGGCCCGTTCGCCACCCTTCCCGCCACGGTCAGCGAGATCAGCGCCGAGTCGCAGAAGCTCAAGGTGCTCGTCTCGATCTTCGGCCGTGAGACGCCGGTCGAGCTGTCGTTCAACCAGGTCTCCAAGATCTGACGCCGAACCCGGTCTCGGCGATCTGACGGCGCGCATACACTGATAAGTCGTCCCCACGGATCGAGCGACTTCGTGGGGTGAATCCTGGGGGAGCATGGCCAATCCTGGCCGTCGCACGCCCCGGGGGGCTCTCACGCCCTGTGGGAGCTACGCAGGAGTTAAGGACCCGGAGTAGGACAATGCCTCCTAAGAAGAAGATCGCGGCCCTGGTGAAGGTCCAGCTTCCCGCTGGTCAGGCCACGCCCGCGCCGCCGGTCGGTACCGCCCTCGGTCCCCACGGCGTCAACATCATGGACTTCGTCAAGCAGTACAACGCTGCGACCGAGGCCCAGCGGGGCAACATCATCCCCGTCGAGATCACCATCTTCGAAGACCGCAGCTTCACCTTCGTCACGAAGACGCCGCCGGCGCCCGAGCTGATCAAGAAGGCGGCGGGCCTCGACAAGGCCAGTGCCAACCCGCTCCGCGACAAGGTGGGCAAGCTCACCAAGGAGCAGCTGCGCCAGATCGCCGAGACGAAGATGCCCGACCTCAACGCCAACGACATCGAGGCGGCCCAGAAGATCATCGCCGGCACCGCCCGGTCGATGGGCATCACGATCGCCGACTGACACGCGAGGGGCGCGGCCGTGGTGTGCCGAGGAGCGAGGGTGAGGAACGAGCCCGAGCGACGAGGAAGACCTTCGCCTGAAGGGCCCCGAGCCGCCGAGCGCAGCTAGGCAGAGCAAGCAGAGAACCACCGTGGGAGGGCCCGGCGCGGCCCGTGACCACATACTCCACAAGGAGAAGCGAGTGAAGCGCAGCAAGAGCTACCGCAAGGCCGCCGACACGGTCGACAGCGAGCAGCTGTACACCCCGGTCGACGCCGCCAAGCTGGCCAAGGGCACCTCGGTCACCAAGTTCGACGCGACCGTCGAGGTGGCACTGCGGCTGGGCGTCGACCCCCGCAAGGCCGACCAGATGGTCCGCGGCACCGTCAACCTCCCGCACGGCACCGGCAAGACCGCCCGGGTCCTGGTCTTCGCGACCGGCGACCGTGCCGAGGAGGCCCGCGCCGCGGGCGCCGACATCGTCGGCGCCGACGAGCTGATCGAAGAGATCGCCAAGGGCAACCGTCTCAACGAGTTCGACGCCGTCGTGGCCACGCCCGACCTCATGGGCAAGGTCGGCCGCCTCGGCCGCGTCCTCGGCCCGCGTGGTCTCATGCCGAACCCCAAGACCGGCACCGTCACGCCGGCCGTGGCCAAGGCCGTGACCGACATCAAGGGCGGCAAGATCGAGTTCCGTGTCGACCGCCACGCGAACCTCCACTTCATCATCGGCAAGGTGTCGTTCCCGGAGCGTCAGCTCCTGGAGAACTACGCCGCCGCGCTCGACGAGGTCATCCGTCTCAAGCCGTCCGCGGCCAAGGGGCGCTACCTCAAGAAGGTGACCTTCTCCACGTCCATGGGCCCGGGCATCCCGGTCGACCCGAACGTGACGCGGGGCATCACCGGCGAGCTCGACGCCTGAGGTCCGACACGCCCGCGGGATTCGCGCACTGACTCCCGCGGCACACGCGAAAGGGTCTTCGCCTTCGGGCGGAGGCCCTTTTTCGTATTCCCCGAAATCTCTTTCCTCGCTGGTGAGACCCGATTTGGCCAATGCGGTAGTGCCGCCGGCCCGGCGCTCCATGCGCATAAGGCCCCGCACGGGGTAGTGCTGGCGCGTAGGGTCGAAGGCAATTCCGGGGGATACGAAGGGATACCAAGTGAAGCGTCGAATGACACCCGCGATCGCGGCCGTGGGCTCGGCCATGCTCATCGCGGTATCAGCATGTGGCCAGACCGCGCAGACCTCCACCGAGTCGCTCGGCGCGGTGCAGCTCTCCGCCGCGCAGACACTGCAGCAGAGCGCCAAGAACGCCGAGGCCGTCACCTCGTACACCGCGCAGCTCGCCCTGGACTTCAGCGCTCCCAAGGAGGGCGCGGGGTCGGTGAAGGGCACGATGGTCTACCACCAGAAGCCGCAGCTGGCCTCTGACGTCACGCTCGACCAGATCAACGTCAGCGGGCAGAACGTCCCCGGCGGCGCGCGGGTGATCCTCATCGGCCAGACCGCCTACGTGAAGGTCGACCTGCTCAGCAAGCTCCTGGGCGGCGCCAAGCCCTGGATCAAGATCGACCTCGCGAAGGCCGGCCAGTCCGCGGGCGTCGACGTCAACCAGTTCCTCTCGCAGGCCCAGCAGATGGACCTGCAGAGCAGCGTGAAGATGCTGACGACCTCCAAGGACGTCACCAAGGTCGGCAACGAGACGGTCGGCGGCACCGACACCACGCACTACAAGGGCACGTTCACGGTCGCGGAGGCCGTCAAGCAGCTCACGCCCGAGATGCAGCAGAAGCTGCAGGGCCAACTCACCAACGTCAAGGACATGAAGTTCGACGCGTGGATCGACGGGCAGAGCCTCCCGCGCAAGGTCGAGATGAACGGCGGAGCCGGCGAGGGCACCTTCAAGCTCACCTCGCTGTTCACCTCGTTCAACGACGCCGCCGAGGTCACCGCGCCGCCCGCCGACCAGGTGGGCGAGCTTCCTGCCAACCTTGACAACCTGAAGGGCCTCCAGGGCACCGATGGGGCCACCGGCACGGGCAGCTGACCCCGTACGCTTGACCGGCATCCGAGCGGCCGGCACGGCACTTGCGCCCTGGCGGGCCGCACGCACCCCCCGATCTCGATCGAGGGGTGCGTTGCCGTATCGACGCCTGGATTTGGCGTGCGGCGTGAACACCGCGTACAGTGTGCAATGCCGAAGACCGCCGGTCGTCGCTGAGCCTGTCAATGGCTCGGTGGCCCAAGGTTCACGACTGTGGACGGCCCGCGTAGGTGTGATGTGAGTTTCCATATGGTCCTCCTGCGGCGCAAGCCGCCTGAGATCCCTGTGTGAGCCCCGTGCGCCTGCGCCGGGGCTTTTCCGTTTTCCTGGACTCCTGGGCCCTTCGCCGGTGGCACATCTGGAAGGAGGCCCATGGCGAGGGCGGAAAAGGCGACCGCGGTCACCGAGCTCAAGGATCGGTTCGAGAGCTCGAACGCCGCTGTCCTGACCGAGTACCGCGGTCTCACCGTGGCTCAGCTCAAGCAGCTGCGCACCACTCTCGGTGGGAATGCGAAGTTCGCCGTGGCGAAGAACACGCTTTCGAAGATCGCGGCCAACGAGGCCGGGGTCACCGTCCTGGACGACCTGTTCACGGGTCCGACGGCGATCGCGTTCGTCAGTGGCGACGTGGTCGAGGCGGCCAAGGGTCTGCGTGACTTCGCCAAGGCCAATCCCCTCCTGGTCATCAAGGGCGGTGTCGTCGACGGCAAGTCGATGACCCCGGCCGAGATCTCCACACTTGCCGACCTGGAGTCGCGCGAGGTCCTCCTCGCGAAGCTGGCCGGCGCGATGAAGGCGAAGCAGTCTCAGGCCGCCGCCACGTTCAACGCGCTGCCCACCACCATGGCCCGGCTCGTCGAGGCTCTTCGCGCCAAGCGCGAGGAGACCGGCGGAGCGGACGCCGTCGTGGCGGACACCAGCGAGGCGGACGCCGTCGTGGCGGACGCCAGCGGGGACGCAGGCGAGTAGGTCGGGCGCGAAAGCGACCACAGCAGGGGATTCAGGCGCATACCGCGGTCCGTTTCCAAGTTTTGTAATTAATACGGAGGAATCACCACCATGGCGAAGCTCAGCACCGACGAGCTGCTCGACGCGTTCAAGGAAATGACCCTTCTTGAGCTCTCCGACTTCGTGAAGCTCTTCGAGGACACCTTCGACGTCAAGGCCGCCGCTCCGGTCGCCGTCGCCGCCGCCGGTCCCGCCGGTGGAGGCGCCGCTGCCGAAGAGGTCGAGGAGCAGGACGAGTTCGACGTCATCCTCGAGGCCGCCGGCGACAAGAAGATCCAGGTCATCAAGGAGGTCCGCGCGCTCACGAGCCTCGGACTGAAGGAGGCCAAGGACCTCGTCGACGGTGCCCCCAAGGCGCTGCTCGAGAAGGTCAACAAGGAAGCCGCCGAGAAGGCCAAGGCCGCCCTGGAGGGCGCCGGCGCCACCGTCACCGTCAAGTGACGTCTCGCGTCTGACGTTTCACAGCTCCACACAGAAGGGGCGGTTCACCCAGGTGCCGGGTGATCCGCCCCTTCTGCGTTTCCGGCGGCGGGGGAAACCCGCATGATCGCCGATGTGGATCTCCATACCGGGTTATGATCCGGCGACCGGCTGACTGGTCGGCCTCCGCTTCCGGCGCGTCCATGTCGTCGTGCGCCGCGGCGACCGGGCGATGGGAGGGAACAGGTGGCGCTCCACGCGGCTCGGTCCCCTCGCAGGCCGAGGGTTCTGGTGATCTCCGTGCTGCTCGTGCTCATCGCCGTCCTCGGCACCGCCTGGGTGCGCGTCGGCGGCGAGCTCGACGAGGCGCGGTCCGCGGCGCGCGACCGCCTCGCCGCCGTCCAGGCCGCCGAGCGCTACGCCCTGACCCTGATGGCCGTGGACTACCGCACGGTCGACCGGGACGTCCAGCGAGTCCTGGACACCTCCACGGGCCGGGCCAAGGACGACTACGCCAGGGACGCCGAGCGGCTGAAGGCGGCGACCCGCCTGAACAAGGCCGTCCAGACGGGTGTGGTGCGCGCCGCCGGCCTCGCCTCGATGGACGGGCCCAAGGGCACCGCGCGGGTGCTGGTCGTGGCCGACTCGGTGATCCGGTGGGAGGGGGCCAAGACGGCTCCTCAAGATCGCTTCTATCGCTGGAACGTGGAGGTCACCAAGGTCCGGGGATCGTGGTGGGTGTCGAGACTGGAGCAGATCACATGACCGCCGATGGAGCCCTGGAGGCCCTGGAGGGCGGTCGTCGGCGCCGTTCACGCTCCGGGGCATACATTGTGGCCCTCGCGCTCCTCGGGCTTCTGGCGGCCGTTCTGGCCGTTCTGGTGGCAGTCGGCTTTCTGCGTCTCCGTGATCTGCGCGACAGCGAGTCCGCCTCCGTGGAGGCGCTCGCGGCCGCTCGCACGTACGCGCCGGACATGCTGTCGTACGACTACCGCACGATCGACGCCGACCTGGCGCGGGCGCGGGGGTACGCCACGGGCGATCTCGCCGAGCACTATCGCGAGCTGACGCGGGTGCTGGCCCCGACCGTCAGGAAGCAGCAGACCGTGCAGCAGGCCGTGGTGGCCGCCGCGGCGGTCGAATCCGCGACGCCTGACCGGGTTCAGGTGTTGCTCTTCATGAACATGGGAACGACCAAGGTGTTCCCGGGCGAGAAACAACCCCAGAAACAGGTCATCCAGAACCGCGCCCGGTTCGTGCTGGTCAGAGGTGAGGACCACTGGCTGGTGTCTGAGTTGTCCACCTTGATCGGCAATGCTCCTACCAGCTGAGATCCCATCCTCCGGGGTCCTGAGCACGGCCCGGCGTGGCGCGTTACTAAATTGTTAGTAAAGCTTGGGTTTGGGGAAGGCGAGCTTAGGGGATGTCAAAGGGCACGACAGCGTCGTGGGGCGGCAAGCCTTCGACCCTCCGTGTGACAGAGCGTTAGCCGATCCGCCTCGCGGGTATCGTCTGGATCCGGCCGGCCCTCAGTCTCCAGTAGGGAAGAAAACCCAGCGTGACGGCCATCGGTTCGCTCGAATCCGGCCTCACGGGCTTGACGTTTCGGCGCTGACGGGCGATGCTGCGTCCAACGTGGAGCGCAGAGCGAGACTGAAGTGGACAGGTGTATGCCCATCGGCTACACTGCCCCTTTGCGCTGCCCTTTGACGACCCGCTTCTCTAGGTAACTTTGATGCATGGTCGTCTGGCGTGCGTGTAGTCAGTCCGCGAGCCCTCGGAAGGACATCTGTTGGCAGCCTCGCGCAACGCCTTCGCCGTACCCGCTGGTCCCCGCCGCGTCTCTTTCGCGCGCATTCAGGAGCCGCTCGAAGTTCCCGATCTTCTCGCTCTGCAGACCGAGTCCTTCGACTGGCTGCTCGGCAACGAGAAATGGCGGTCCCGGGTCGAAGCGGCCCGCCAGGCCG
>NZ_JBFBIK010000124.1:0-21149 GCF_040685555.1 Sphaerisporangium sp. NPDC088356 | reverse complement strand
GAGCCCCTTGAACCAGTAAAGAAACTTTGAGCCCACTACACGCGGAGTGCGGAGAGTCCTCGCGGTTCGGCTGAGTTGTGGTCGCTGGCGGCTGCCACTTCGAATCGGTCTCCGGGAGCTTCGATCTCGGTGAACTCCAGGGGCCGGCCGTGTTGGCTGAGCATGACCCTGCGGATGACCAGTAGTGGTGTGCCGATCGGTTCCATGCCGAGGTCCTCGTAGGTCTCGCCGTAGGGCATCTGGGTGTGTACGGAGGTGGTCCAGCGCAGTGGTCCGTGTTCGCGTTCCAGGTGAGCGTAGTAGTCCTCGGGCTCGACGTGGGAGTCGATCTCTCGGTCCGCACCTTCGCCGGTGATGGTGGCGACCAGGTCGGCCAGGACGTAGGAGTACAGGTGGATGCGGGCGCGGGTCTTGGTGTGCTGCCAGTAGGCGTACCGGTAGACGGTCATGCTGCCTCGCCGTACGGCCAGGACGTCGGCTCTGCTGCCTTCGGCGGTCATGAACAGGGCTGAGTTGGGAGTGACCTTGTTCTGTGCGCGTTCGGCTTCGCTGGGAACCGTGACGTGCTGCCATTGCTGCTTGGCAGGGTCGTAAGCCGGGCTGAGCAGGTCTTCGTGTTCCGGCCAACCAGTGAGGATCATGCGGCGGTCCGGGGTGGGACGGACGAAGGTACCGCGTCCGTGGGCGATGGTGAGTAGCCCTTCCCCGGCGAGCTGGGCGATCGCCTTGCGGATGGTCGGGCGAGAGGTGGCGTACTCGGAGGCGAGAAATGCCTCCCCTGGGAGCGCCTGGCCTGGCTGGTAGTGGTGTTCCAGGATGTCGGTCCGCAATAGGTCGGCGATCATCCGCCAGCGGGCGCCGGTCTTGTCTTCGCTCATAGGGGACCCCTTCAACGTTTGCTCTTTACAAGAGGTAGCACGTGTTAGCTACTATGTCCATGTGACCAAACACGTAGTACGTCTTGGACTACCTGTAGGCAGCGAGGCAAAGGAGGTCCCGATGAGCACTAAAGAGGAACGCCACATCACCCCCGGCCGGCATCCGGAATGGCTGGCCGATCTCGCGGAAGTGATCAATACTCCTGGCTACGAGCGATGGCGCTCGATGGTCGCCGCGACCGGCGGGTGTGCCAACCCGGTGCACCTGGCTGGCGAGTCACACATCGTCGAATCGGCGACCGGTGAGGTCCTGCACTCCTACCGAACCGCCGACGAACCCTCGGGGCATCTATTGGTGGCCTGCGGCAACCGGCGCGCCTCGGTCTGTTCGGGCTGCTCGGAGCTCTACCGGGCCGACATCTTCCAACTGATCCGCGCGGGCCTGTCCGGCGGCAAGGGCATTCCCGAGCGCGTCAGCACTCACCCTCGGGTGTTCCTGACCCTGACCCCCCCTCCTTCGGATCCGTCCACACCCGACGAGAGAAGGGCGGCATGGTGCGTCCCTGCCGTCCGCGTGACCGATTCAAGATGTGTGAGCACGGGCGGCCGGTCGGCTGTCACCTCCGGCATGAGCCACAGGATGTCCAACTCGGGCAGCCGGTCTGCGAGGACTGCTACGACTACGTGGGCGCGGTGCTGTGGCAGGCACACGCGGGCGTGCTGTGGCACCGCTTCACCCTGGAAGTCCGGCGGGAGTTAGCCAAGCAATCGGGGATGAGCCGCCGCGCGTTCGGCAAGCTGGTCCGCGTCTCCTTCGCCAAGGTCGCCGAATACCAGCGGCGCGGCCTCGTCCACTTCCATGCCGTAGTCCGGCTGGACGGTCCCGAGGGCGGCACCGATCTTCCTCCCGAGTGGGCCGATCATGGCCTGTTGGTCCGGGCCATTCCTCCGGCGGTTCGGCACGTGGAGGTGCTCTCTGCCAAGAGTGAGCTTGGCCGGCGGCGTCTGATCTGGGGCGACCAGCTCGATATCCGCCCCATCCTGCTCGGTTCCTCAATGGACGGAGTCAGTGAGCAGGCGGTGGCGGGATACATCGCCAAGTACGCCACCAAGGGCGCCGAGGCGTCGGGCACCGTCGATCACCGCTTGTCGTGCTCGGCCTGCCGAGGCAGCGGACGGCTCGGCCTGTCCGCCTCGTGCAAGCGCTGCCAGGGGACAGGGCTCAAGCCGGGCCTACTCCTGGACCTGCTTCCGGTGACCGAGCATGCCCGAAGCATGATTCACACCTGCTGGGAGCTGGGCGCACGGAGCGAGTTCGCGCACCTGAAGCTACGGTCCTGGGCTCACATGCTGGGCTTTCGTGGTCACTTCGCCACCAAGTCGCGTCGCTACTCCACCACCATGGGGGAGCTTCACCAGGCACGGGCCGATCATCGCGCGGCCGAGGCTCGCGACCGCAACGGGCTCCCCACGCTCGGGGACGGCTCCACCTTCATCCTCGGGCACTGGCGATTCGCCGGCAGCGGTCACTCCCCCGGCGAATCGATCTTGGCCGAGCACATCCGGCAACAAGTCCAGACCGCTCGTGCCATCGCCGGCCAGCGGGCGGCCGAATGAGCCCATCTCCGGCACTCGACACTCCGCGGCTGTACCGCGTCAGCGACGCCATGCGCCTGCTCAGCATGAGCCGCACCGTCATCTACGAGCAGATCAGGACCGGACGCCTTCGCTCGGTCACCCAGGGCCGTACCCGGCTCATCCCCGCCTCGGCCATCTCGGAATACATCGACCTACTGGAACAGGAAGCGAGGGCATCATGACCACACGACGCAGCCGGGGAGACGGCGGCCTGCACTGGGACGAAGCACGGGAACGCTGGATCGCCTCAGTGACGGTCGGCTACACGCCTGCCGGAAAGCGCATCGTCAAGAAGGCGAGCGGCAAGACCAAGACCGAGGCCAAGGCGAAGTTGAAGGAGATCATCCGCGACTACGAGGACGGCCTGACCACCGCAGCGCACAACTACACCGTGGGTGACGCCGTAAGAGACTTCCTGGAGTTCGGCCTGAGCGGACGGGAAGCGTCCACGGTGACGAACCGTCGCATCCTCGCGGAGCAACACGTGATTTCCGCGCTCGGCGCTCGGAAGGTCCGGGAGCTGTCCGCCGATGACGTTGATCGGTGGCTGGCCACCAAGGCGAAGTCCCTCAGCACAGAGACACTGCGGAAGATCCATTCCATCCTGAGACGGTCCATGGCGCGTGCCCAAGCTCGGGACAAGGTCAAGCGCAACGTGGTGATGCTGTGCGAGATCCCGAAGGGCAAGGAAGGGCGGCCGTCGAAGTCCCTCACGCTCGAACAGGCCGCGTCGGTACTCAAGGCTGCGGAGGGTACGAGCCTGTACGCCTACCTCGTGGTGTCGATCCTCATCGGCGCGAGGACGGAAGAACTGCGTGCGCTCACCTGGTCGCATGTGGACCTGGAAGGCCGGCCAGATACCGATCCTCCGGTGCCATCTTCGATCATGGTGTGGCACTCGGTGCGCGTCGGGGGAGACACCAAGACCGAGAAGTCTCGCCGGACGCTGGCACTGCCCAAGATGTGCGTGGATGCGCTTCGGGCTCATCGCGAGTCACAAGCTCTGGCTCGCGAGAAGGCCGGAAAACTGTGGCGGGAGAACGACCTCGTCTTCGCCACGCGGCATGGAACCGAATTGGATGCGGGCAACGTCCGTCGTGCGTTCCGAGTGGTCCTCAAGAGGACCGATCTAGATCCGGCGGAATGGACCCCTCGGGAACTGCGGCACAGCTTCGTCTCGCTGATGTCGGACTCCTGGGTCGCCCTTGAGGACATCTCCCGCCTGGTCGGCCACAAGGGCACCGTGGTGACAGAGAAGGTGTACCGCAAGCAACTGCGGCCGGTGCTCCTCGAAGGAGCCGAGACGATGGACCGGCTTTTCGGCAATGGATGAGCGTGGCTACACGTCCCTCGCCCGATCTTGAGCTCTGGTATCGTCCGCCGCAATTCAGTCAGCAGAGGTGATGTACTCGAAGCAGCTGGGGCAGACGGCAACAGAGTCCTGTTCTGCCGCAGTCCACTCGCCACACCGTGAACATCGTTCTAGAGCGTCTAGGTCACCAAAGTAGCCGCAGCTGAAGCACCCTTGCGTCGCCTCAACTTGCGCATTAGTGATGATTCCATCCACCAGGGCTCTATCGCCGCAGATATGGCAGTGACTGACGACCCACTCTCCCCCGTGCTTGACAGTTCGGTACTCATTCTCCTTAAGGACGTATGTGGCGTAGTCGTCAGCTGCTACAGATCCAGAGTTGCTGTAGGTACAACACAGACACCTGCCCGACGCTCCGTCAGCAAACAGGTACGCGTCCTGCATGCACCCAGGACACTTGACCACCGGCATGTCTGCCTGGGCGATCTCTGGCTTGACTGAGTTCATCCGCTCACGCAGCATCACTTCTATCCGGCGGATCTGTTCCATGACGTGGTTATAGGCGGCATCGATGATCTCTCGCTCCTCGTCGGGTGCCCCCGGCGCAAGTTCCTTCTCTATGAAGCGTAAGAGAGCTTCCATCGCACGCGCGACTGTGGCTCGCGTCGCCAAGGGGTTACCACCGATGAGAGCGAAGTGGGCTACTTGGTTGCGTGTCCGATTCAGGCTCTTGATCCGCTTGAGGTCATCGTCAGAGATCGTTACGTTCGCGATGTTCACCAGACGGTCCAAAGCCTGATCAATGGAGACGCTCTTGAAGTCTCCAGCCTCGTACTTGGCCCGTCGAGCCTCGCGCGGGTCCGACACGACGAGAGTCCAGTGCTCGCGGGCCAGACGAACTTTCAGCAAGGTTTCGATGCTGGCACTGAGATGAAGCGCGGCGTACTTGCCCTCTCTCTCACCCCCGTCTTGGAGGAGCTCAACGGCGCTTTCAAGGAAGTCTAAGCCGTTGTTGACCACATGCCAGTTCGTCTCAACCATGGTCACCCCTCGTCACCCAGCGCTTAGCCGGGTCCTAAGCCACAGGCATGGACCCGAAGCCATAGTCACTCAGTTAGTCACTCGGAAGATCAAAAAGGCCACCTCCCGGTTGGGAAGTGGCCTTTGAGCTGGGTGGGGCTACCAGGACTTGAACCTGGGACCTCTTCCTTATCAGGGAAGCGCTCTAACCGTCTGAGCTATAGCCCCGCTGTTGCGGCCCAGAGAACGCTATCGCCTCCGCGGAGCGGAAGCGAACCGTCTCTCTGACACGGAAAAGCTTACCGTGCTCTGAGGCCGCCCGCGCCAACGGGATGCACTCGTTATCGTCGGATGTCACAAAGCAGGGAGTTGCGAGGGATGCCGTTGAGGGCGCCTGGCCGGGCCCTCAACGGCATCTGCGGGCCTATTCGGCCTCGCTGAAGGTCACTTCAACGCCGCCAACCAGGTCGGAGGCGACGTTGTAGATGACGGACCCGAGCGTGGAGAGCGCGGTGATCAGCACGACGTTCACCGCGCCGAGCAGGGCGGTGTAGCCGAGGATCCGCACGGGCTCGAACCACGACTTGATGTCGATGCCGCTGGTCGTCTTGCCGTCGGGCACGGTGAGCTGGGTCACGGTGTTCACGATGGAGTCGAAGACGCCGAGCGCCGACAGCACGCCGTACAGGACGGCGACGGCCACGAACAGCACCACGAAGCAGACGAGCGAGACGACAAAGCTGAACTTCATCGCCGACCAGGGCTCGATCCTGCGCAGCACCAGGTGGGCCTTGCGGGGAGCCTTCATCGGCGAGGGCTTGTCGCGCTGCTCGGCGCGTCCGAGGGCCGGCTCCGGGGTGGACAGGGCCGACACGGCCCCGAACCCGCCCTGCTTGGACCCAGGGCCCGAAGCGGGCTTCCCGGCGCGCGGTGTGGCTCCGGGACCGGGCTGCGGAGCGCCACCAGGACCGGGCTGCGGCGGACCGCCGGGACCAGGCCGGGGATCCGGACCCGGCCTCGGGCTAACGTCCGGACCCGGCCGCGGAGCGCCGTCGGGGCGGGACCGCGGAGCGCCCGAACCCGGCCTCGGGCTGCCGTCCGTGCCGGGGCGCGGAGCGGTCGACGGGCCCGTGGGCGTCGCCGGAGCCGAGGAGGGCGTGATCGGAGGCTTCTGGGCGGGCCTGGTCGGGCCGCCGCCCGGACCATCAGGAGAGGGCGACCAGGAATTGTCGGGGACGGACGAGGAACGGATGCGCAGGGTCGCGTCTCCGTTCTCGCCGTCTCCGGCTGGGGTCACCGCGTCATCGTCACTGGACACGACGACAACCCTGTCATCAGTCTGGTCGGCCGGAGGGCGCGCCTTGCCCGTACTTTCCGAGGTGTTCACGCTCTCCGTCACCTGGTTGCGAGTGGAGGAGTTCACCGAGGAGGCCGGGCGGGCCCCCTTGGGGGGATTACGCTTCCGATTCCCCGATGTGCCGGGAGATTTACCGGTATTACCGGAACCCCCGGAATTGGCCTGAGGGCTCATTCCTCTTCAACTCCCCCGTTGTCCTCGGTGTCCAGCGCTTCGGCGTTGCGGGCGAGGGCAACCACGCTGTCTCCCTCCGAGAGGTTCATCAGGCGCACTCCCATGGTCTGGCGGCCGGACTGCTTGATCTCGCCCGCGCTGGTGCGGATCACCCCGCCTGCGGAGGTGATAGCGAACACCTCGTCCTCGGGACTCACCATTACTGCTCCGACCAGCTTGCCACGAGCACTGACAATCTTGGCAGTCAGCACACCCTGCCCGCCTCTACCTTGAACGGGATATTGGTCCACCGGTGTCCGCTTCGCATACCCGCCTTCGGTCGCGATAAGCACATCTGCGCCATCGCTGAGGACGTTCATCGCCAGCAATTCGTCGCCATCGAGGAACCTCATGCCGATGACACCGCTGGTCGCGCGGCCCATCGGGCGCAGGGCCTCGTCGGAGGCGGTGAAGCGGATGGACTTGGCGCCCCGGGACACCAGCAGGACGTCGTCCTCCTCGGAGACCAGCTTGGCGGCGATGACCTCGTCGTCCTCACGGAGGTTGATCGCGATCAGACCACCGGACCTCGGGGAGTCGTACTCCGAGAGCCGGGTCTTCTTCACCAGGCCGCTGCGGGTCGCCAGCACGAGGTAGGGCGAGACCTGGTAGTCACGAAGGTCGAGGATCTCCATGACGTGCTCGTCGGGCTGCATCGCCAGAAGGTTGGCCAGGTGCTGGCCGCGCGCGTCGCGCCCGGCGTCGGGGAACTCGTACGCCTTGATCCGGTAGACGCGGCCCTTGTTGGTGAAGAACAGCAGCCAGTGGTGGGTCGTCGTGACGAAGAAGTGCTCGACGATGTCGTCCTGCCGGAGTTGAGCGCCGCGAACGCCCTTGCCGCCGCGCTTCTGCGCGCGGTAGAGGTCGGTCTTGGTGCGCTTGGCGTAGCCGCCACGGGTGATCGTGACGACCATGTCCTCCTCGGCGATGAGGTCTTCGATGGACATGTCGCCGTCGTAGGCGATGATCTCGGTCTTGCGCTCGTCGCCGTACTTGTTGACGATCTCGCCGAGCTCGTCGGCGACGATCTCCCGCTGCCGCTGCTCGGAGGCCAGGATCGCCTGGTATCCGGCGATCTGCGTCATCAGCGACTCGTACTCGTCGATGATCTGCTGGCGCTCCAGCGCGGCGAGCTTGCGCAGCTGCATGTCGAGGATGGCCTGCGCCTGGATGTCGTCGATCTCCAGGAGCTCGATCAGCCCGCCGACCGCCTGCGCCGCCGAGGGCGACCGGCGGATCAGCGCGATGACCTCGTCCATGCGGTCCATGGCCTTGAGCAGACCGCTCAGGATGTGGGCGCGCTCCTGAGCCTTGCGCAGGAGGTAGCGGGTCCGGCGGACCACGACCTCGATCTGGTGGGCGACGTAGTACTTGACGAACTGGTCGAGGCGCAGCGTCCTCGGCACGCCGTCGACCAGCGCCAGCATGTTGGCGCCGAACGTCGTCTGGAGCTGGGTGTGCTTGTAGAGGTTGTTCAGCACGACCTTGGCGACGGCGTCGCGCTTCAGGACGATCACAAGGCGCTGGCCGGTGCGCGAGGAGGTCTCGTCTCGCACGTCGGCGATGCCGGTGACCTTGCCGTCCTTCACCAGCTCGGCGATGGTCAGCGCCAGGTTGTCGGGGTTCACCTGGTATGGCAGGGCCGTGACGACCAGGTTCTGCCGGCCCTTGGCGTCCTCTTCGACCTCGACGATGGCTCGCATGGTGATCGAGCCGCGCCCGGTGCGGTAGGCGTCGTCGATGCCGCGGCGGCCGACGATCAGCGCGCCGGTGGGGAAGTCGGGGCCCTTGACCCGGGCGATCATCGCCTCGAGGAGCTCCTCGTCGGTGGCCTCGTGGTTCTCCAGGCACCATCTGACGGCCTCGGCGACCTCGCGCAGGTTGTGCGGCGGGATGTTGGTCGCCATGCCGACCGCGATGCCGGCGGCACCGTTGACCAGGAGGTTCGGGAACCTCGCCGGCAGGACGATCGGCTCCTGGGAGCGCCCGTCGTAGTTGGGCTGGAAGTCGACGGTCTCCTTGTCGATGTCACGGAGCATCTCCATGGCGATCGGCGCGAGCCGGCACTCGGTGTACCGCATGGCGGCGGCCGGGTCGTTGCCGGGCGAGCCGAAGTTGCCCTGGCCGTCGACCAGCGTGTAGCGCAGCGCCCACGGCTGCGCCAGCCGTACGACGGTGTCGTAGATCGACGCGTCGCCGTGCGGGTGGTAGGAACCCATCACGTCGCCGACGACGCGTGAGCACTTGAAATATCCGCGGTCGGGCCGGTAGCCGCCGTCGTACATGGCGTAGAGCACACGCCGGTGCACCGGCTTCAGGCCGTCACGCACGTCGGGCAGCGCACGGGACACGATGACCGACATCGCGTAGTCCATGTAGCTGCGCTGCATCTCGGACTGGATGTCGACGGGCTCGATGCGGTCAGCGGGTGGCCCGGGCGGGATGTTCACTTCGGTCACGGGTGATATGTCCTTTTGGGAGATGAGTCTCTACGGCTGCCGCTACACGTCCAGGAATCGGACATCCCGTGCGTTTCTGATGATGAACGATCTCCGTGCCTCGACGTCCTCACCCATCAGCACGGTGAACATCTCATCGGCCTGGGCCGCGTCGTCGAGGGTGACCTGAAGAAGGACCCGGGTCGCGGGGTTCATCGTGGTCTCCCAGAGCTGGGAGGCGTTCATCTCGCCCAGACCCTTGAAGCGCTGGACACCGTCGTGCTGGCGCGGGTCGCGCCTGCCCTGGTCGATGCCGCCCTGGATGATGGCGTCCCGCTCGCGGTCGGAGTAGGCGTAGCTGGCGTCCTCGCCCTTGCGGTCCCACTTGATCTTGTAGAGCGGGGGCTGGGACAGATAGACGTGGCCCGCCTCGATCAGGGGCCGCATGAACCGGAAGAGCAGCGTCAGCAGCAGCGTGGTGATGTGCTGACCGTCGACGTCGGCGTCCGCCATCAGGATGAGCTTGTGGTAGCGGAGCTTCTCGATGTCGAACTCGGCGTGCACACCGGTGCCGAGGGCGGTGATCAGCGCCTGGACCTCGTTGTTCTTGAGGACCCGGTCGATGCGGGCCTTCTCGACGTTGAGGATCTTGCCGCGGATCGGGAGGATCGCCTGGAACTTGGGATCGCGGCCGCCCTTGGCCGAGCCGCCGGCGGAGTCGCCCTCGACGATGTAGAGCTCGCACTTCTCGGGCTCGGTCCACTGGCAGTCGGCCAGCTTGCCGGGAAGGCCTGAGCCCGCCTCCAGCAGCGACTTGCGCCGGGTGAGGTCGCGGGCCTGGCGCGCGGCGATGCGGGCGCGAGAGGCCTGCAGGGACTTGCTGAGGATCTCCTTGGCCTCGCCCGGGTTCCGCTCGAACCAGTCGCGGATGTAGTCGTTGCACGCCTTCTGCACGAACGACTTGGCCTCGGTGTTGCCGAGCTTGGTCTTGGTCTGGCCCTCGAACTGCGGGTCGGCCAGCTTCACCGAGATGATGGCGGTCAGACCCTCACGGATGTCGTCACCGGTGAGGTTGTCGTCCTTGCCCTCCTTGAGGAACTTCTGCTCCCGGGCGTAGCGGTTGACGATCGTGGTCAGCGCCGCGCGGAAGCCCTCCTCGTGGGTGCCGCCCTCGGCGGTGTTGATCGTGTTCGCGAAGGTGTAGACCGACTCGCTGTAGGAGGCGTTCCACTGCATCGCGATCTCGACGGAGATGCCGTCGCCCTCGGACTCGAAGTCGATGACCGAGCTGTGGACGGCTTCCTTCTTGGCGTTGATGTGCCGGACGAAGTCGGAGATGCCGCCGTCGTAGTGGTAGGTCACGATGGTCGGGTCGCCGTTGACGTGGTCCGGCCGCTCGTCACGCAGGACGATCGTGAGTCCCTTGTTCAGGAACGCCATCTCCTGGAACCGGCGCGAGAGCGTCTCGAAGTTCCAGGTCGTGGTCTCGAAAATGGTGCCGTCGGCCCAGAAGGTGATCGAGGTGCCGGTCTCGTCGGTCGGCTCGCCCTTGACCAGCGGACCGGTCGGCTTACTCTCGGAGTAGGTCTGCCGCCAGTAGTGGCCTTCGGTCCTGATCTCGACCTCGAGCCGCGAGGAGAGGGCGTTGACGACCGAGACGCCGACGCCGTGCAGGCCGCCGGAGACGGCATAGGACTTGCTGTCGAACTTGCCGCCCGCGTGGAGGACGGTGAGGACGACCTCGACGGCCGGGCGCTCCTCACCGGGGACGATGCCGACAGGGATGCCTCGGCCGTTGTCCACTACCCGGACGCCGTTGTCGGCGAGGAGGGTGACCTCGATGTGGTCGGCGTGCCCCGCGAGTGCCTCGTCGACGGAGTTGTCCACAACCTCTTGGACGAGGTGGTGGAGGCCACGCTCGCCCGTCGAGCCGATGTACATGCCAGGGCGCTTACGAACCGCCTCAAGTCCCTCGAGAACGGTGATTGAGCTAGCGTCGTAGGACAAGTGCGAAATCCTCCTGCCGCGGACACGCGGCAGGAGAGACCAACAAGCGGTTGCCCCTGCCGTGCCCGTCACCGTCGTGAGTGCCTCGATGCGACCACCCAGGGAGATCGGCGCGCGGCCGGGGGTGACTCGCATGCGGACGTGTCCGGAATCCGATTTCATTCTACCGGTCAGAACCGCATCAGGTGGCATTGACGGCCGCTGTGATGGCCTGTCGGGCGTTGGATGTGCTCTGAAGCATCCCCCCACGGGGAAGGGGGTCACTACCGCCAACGTGATTCTGATCGGTTTCCCCGGGGGTCAGCACCTGAATTTCGCTGGTCGGGCGACGCTGTGAGGCCCGGCTCAGCCGTAGGTGTCCCCCGGGCCGCGGCTGCCGGTCACCCGAAGCCCGCCCGTCGGGCGCGGCCCGTTCTGGGGGCCGCGCACCTTCACCCTGCGGACCGTGCCGCCACCGAGCTCTTCGTTCAGGCGTCTGACCAGGGTGGATGCCAGCAGGCGCACCTGCGTGGCCCAGGCCGTGGAGTCGGCGACGATCAGGACCTCCCCGTCGGCGAAGGTCTCCGGCTTGGTGTGGGCGGCCAGATCGGGCCCGACGATCTCGTGCCAGCGCCCGAACACCCCTCCCACGGCGAGCGGCTGCTCCCAGCCTCGGTCGGTGAGCAGGTCTCTGATGGCACGCCCGAAAAGCTGTGGATCGCCGGCGTCGCGCCGGGCGGACGACCGGCGGCGCGGCTCGCGGCGGGGGAGTTGCCCGCGCCTGGCCGCGTCGGCCTTCGCCTGGGCGAGCTTCTCGCGGGCCATGGCGGCCCCGCGCGCGGCGACACCGTCGGGGGACTGGACTCCGGATGGCTCACCTGACACGGGTGACGCTCCCTTCCGCGACGTCGAACCTGGCACCGGCGAGCTGTGCGGGGACGTCCTCCGGCACGGCCGCGGTGATCAGAACCTGCTCGGCGGGCGCCACGATCTCGGCCAGGCTGCGGCGCCTGCGACTGTCGAGCTCGGCGAACACGTCGTCGAGGATCAGCACAGGGTCGCCGCCCTCCGCCCTGAGCAGGTCGTACGCGGCGAGGCGCAGCGCCAGCGCGAACGACCAGGACTCGCCGTGGCTGGCGTAGCCGCGCGCGGGCAGCTCGCCGAGACGGAGCAGCAGATCGTCGCGGTGTGGGCCGACGAGCGTGACGCCGCGCTCGAGCTCGGCCTGCCGGACCTCGATCAGGCTCGCGCGCAGCGCCGCCTCAAGCCCCGCGCGGTCGGCCACAGCGGGCCCGGGGCCTGTGGACGGCTGGGGGGGCACGAACCCCTGCGACTCCACAGAAGCCCCCGGCTCTGTGGACAGCGAATCGCGATACTCCATGTCGGCGGGGGGCGATGCGGGGGCCAGCAGGGCGTACGCCTTGGCCACGAGCGGGCGGAGTGCGTGGACGAGCTCCAGCCGGGCGGCGAGCAACTCGGCGCCGTGACGGGCGAGGTGGGCATCCCAGACCTCGAGCGTGCTGAGCGCGTCGCCGGCGCCGGCCGCGGAGAACCCCGCCTCCGCCTCCTGGCGGCGAGGGCTCTGCCGCCGCCCCGGCCTGGCCTGCATGGCGCTGCGCAGCAGGGCGCTGCGCTGCTTGAGCACCCGGTCGTAGTCGGCCCGCACGCCGGCGAAGCGGGGCGCGCGGGCGACCAGCAGATCGTCGAGGAACCTGCGCCGATCGGCCGGGTCGCCCTTCACGAGCGCGAGATCCTCGGGGGCGAACAGCACGGTGCGGAGCAGGCCGAGGATCTCGCGCGGCCGGGGGACCGGCGAGCGGTTGAGCCTGGCGCGGTTGGCCCGGCCGGGGTTGATCTCGATCTCGACCAGCGCGCGGCGGTCGTCGCGCACCACCACCGAGCGGATGATGGCCCGCGCGGCGCCCTGTCGCACGAGCGGGGCGTCAGTGGCCACCCGGAAGCTGCCGAGCGTCGCCACGTAGCCCAGGGCCTCGACGAGGTTGGTCTTGCCCTGCCCGTTGGGGCCGACGAGCGCCGTCACCCCCGGCTCCAGGGCCAGCTCCACGGCGGAGTAGGACCGGAAGTCGGTCAGCGACAGATGGGCGACATGCACCCCACGAAGGTTAGTGGGCCACTACGACAACATCTGCACAACCGGCATCCGATGCCAAATCTGTGCCATGGGCAGCATCAGGCACGGGCCCAGGGATGCCTCCAAGAGCGCCTGAGGCGATGCCGAGCCGGGAGGGGTGACCGGGGTGCCGAAAGACGGCCCTGGGACGGCACGGGGTCGTGCAGGCCCGTACCGCGACGATCACCGTGACCTCAGCGCTGCGCTTCCACGGGAGGCGTGACATCGGCGCCGGGAGCGTCGGCGCCCTTGGCGTGCTGGCCCTCGACGGAGGAGACGGCGTGGCCGCCGAACTGGTTGCGCAGGGCCGCGACCATCTTCATCGCCGGAGAGTCCTCCTGGCGCGAGGAGAAGCGGGCGTACAGCGCGGCCGTGATGGCCGGCAGGGGCACCGCGTGGTCGACAGCCGCCTGAACGGTCCAGCGGCCCTCACCGGAGTCCTCGGCGTAGCCCTTGAGCTCCGACAGGTCGGCGTCGTCGTCGAGCGCGCGGACCAGCAGGTCGAGCAGCCACGAGCGGATCACCGTGCCGGTGCGCCAGCTCCTGAACGCGCCCGGAACGTCGGTGACGATGTCGGTGGCCTCCAGCAGCTCCCAGCCCTCGGCGAACGACTGCATGATGCCGTACTCGATGCCGTTGTGGACCATCTTGGCGAAGTGGCCGGCGCCCACGGTGCCCGCGTGGACGAAGCCGTCCTCGCCCTCGGGCTTGAGCGCCTCGAAGATCGGCATGAGCCTCTGCACGTACTCGGGGTCGCCGCCGACCATCAGGGCGTAGCCGTTCTCGAGACCCCAGACCCCGCCGCTCACGCCGACGTCGACGAACCCGATGCCCTTCGGCTTGAGCTCCTCGGCGTGCTTCTTGTCGTCGAGGTAGTGGGAGTTGCCACCGTCGACGACGATGTCACCCTCGGAGAGCAGCTTGCCGAGCTCCTCGATCGTCGCCCTGGTGGGCTCGCCCGCCGGGACCATGACCCAGACCACGCGGGGGGCCTGGAGCCGCTCGGCCAGCTCTTGCAGGCTGCCGACGTCGCTGGCCTTGGGATCGCGGTCGTAGCCGACCACCTCATGACCGGCGCGGCGAAGCCGCTCGGCCATGTTGCCGCCCATCTTGCCCAGCCCGACCATGCCGATCTGCATCCCAGCCACCCCTCGTGAAGGTCTCCATCATCCACGACGCGACTCACGCGCCGTACCCCGCCCCGCCGGGTCCAATCAGCGGGCGACGGGGATCCTAGCTCGACAGGCGGATGGGCATGATCAGGTACCGGTAGTCGGGCGTGATGCCGTCGTCCACAGGCTTGCCGCCGGTGAGGATGGCGGGCTTGGTGGACGTGGTGAACTGCAGGCGGGCCACGTCGGAGTCGATCGCGCCGAGGCCTTCGAGCAGGAACTGGTGGTTGAAGGCGATGTTGATGTCGTCGCCCTCGAAGTCGACCGGAAGCACCTCGACCGCCTGCGCCTCGTCGCCGCTGCCCGCCTCCAGCACGACCTCGCCACCGTGGAAGGCCAGGCGCACCGGGGTGTTGCGCTCGGCCACCAGCGCGACGCGCTTGACCGCCTCGACGAAGGCCGAGGTCGCCAGGTCGGCGTGGGCGGAGAACTCCGTGGGCAGCAGCGAGCGGTATTTCGGGAACTCGGGGTCGAGGAGGCGGGTGGTGGTGCGCCGGCCCGCGCTGGAGAACCCGATCATGCCTTCACCGGTGCCGCCCGTGGAGCTGAGCGCGATCTCGACCTCGGCGCCCGTCGTCAGCGACTTGGCCGTGTCGGCGAGGGTCCTGCCGGGGATCATCGCGATGGACGAGAAGTCGGGCTGGTCGGGCTGCCACTTCAGCTCACGGACGGCGAGCCGGTAGCGGTCGGTCGCGGCGAGGGTCACGGTGTCGCCCTCGATCTCCATGCGGACGCCGGTGAGCATGGGCAGCGTGTCGTCCTTGCCCGCGGCGACGGCGACCTGGGCGACGGCGGAGGAGAAGATGTCGCTGCCGACCCGGCCCGCGGCCGGGGGCATCGCCGGCAGCGAGGGGTAGTCCTCGGCGGGCATGGTCAACAGGGTGAACCTGGCGCTTCCACAGGTGACGACGGCCTTGGCGCCCTCCACCAGAAAGTCCACAGGCTGTGCGGGAAGCGCGCGGGTGATCTCGGCGAGCAGGCGGCCGGAGACGAGCACCAGGCCCGGGTCACCGGTCTGCAGCTCCAAGGTCACCTCGGCGGAGACCTCGTAGTCGAAACCTGAGAGCTTGAGCTGCTGCTGGTCGGTGACCTCCAGCCGCATGCCGGCGAGCACCGGCACGGACGGCCTCGCGGGCAGGCTGCGTGCGGTCCACGCGACCGCCTCTGCGAGCACGTCTCGGTCGACACGGAACATCACGTGGATCCGCCTCCTGTTGTTTCTGCTGTCTTGATCGTCTTGATCGCGGTCTTCATCCCGGCTCGACTGCTCCGCGCCGTTGATTCAAGTGTTCACTCTCCCGCACGGGAGGGCGGCCAGAACCCTTCTATGGGTCTTGAGTTCTTAGTAGAGAGAGATACAGGTCATCTCATTAGGGGGGGTGGATACTGTGGAAGGCCAATGTCTGCGCAGGTCAGCGAAGGTTTTTTGTCCACCGGCCCTGTGGGTGGGCGGTGCATTTCCGAGCCGCGCCTGGGGACAACCGAGCGTTGCACACAGGCTGTCCCCAGTTCGGGGGGTCTTCATCCACCGGTCATCCACGAGGTTTCCACCGGTTATCCACGGGGTAAGAGCAGTGCTCCGGGTCGCCTTCCGACCCTACCCACAGGGCATCCCCAGGTCGTCCACCGGTAGTCCCCAGGTCTTCCCCAAGATGTCCCCAGAGTTGTCCCCAGGCGCCGGAGCGGCTCGAACCGGCCGTTCGCTTGCTTGGTCGCGCCTCTTGGGCGGTATTCCCGGTATTCACCGGCACTGTGCCCTGATCCACAGAGATATCCACAGGCTGTGGATCATCAGGCGTTGCGGGAATTCTGCTTGATGCGGTTCGTCAGCTCTGTGACCTGGTTGTACATCGACCTGCGCTCGGCCATCAGCGAGCGGATCTTGCGTTCGGCGTGCATGACCGTCGTGTGGTCACGTCCGCCGAACTGCTGGCCGATCTTGGGGAGTGACAGGTCGGTGAGCTCGCGGGCGAGGTACATGGCGATCTGTCGGGCCGTCACCAGCACGCGCGAGCGGGAGCTGCCGCAGAGGTCGTCGATCGACAGCCCGAAGTAGGCCGCCGTCTGCGCCATGATCGTGGCGATCGTGATCTCGGTGCTGGAGTCCTCGGTGATGAGGTCCTTCAGCACGACTTCGGCGAGCTGGAGGTCGACCGACTGGCGGTTGAGGCTCGCGAACGCCGTGACGCGGATGAGCGCGCCCTCCAACTCGCGGATGTTGGTGGAGATCTTGCTCGCTATGTATTCGAGCACGTCACCGGGGGCCGCGAGGCCTTCCTGGATTGCCTTCTTGCGCAGGATCGCGATGCGCGTCTCCAGCTCGGGCGGCTGGACGTCGGTGATCAGGCCCCACTCGAAGCGGTTGCGGAGCCGGTCCTCCAGGGTCACCAGCTGCTTGGGCGCCCGGTCGCTGGAGATCACGATCTGCTTGTTGGCGTTGTGGAGCGTGTTGAAGGTGTGGAAGAACTCCTCCTGCGTCTGCTCCTTGCCCTCCAGGAACTGGATGTCGTCCACAAGCAGGATGTCGACCGCGCGGTAGCGGGCGCGGAACCCGTCGGCCTTGTGGTCGCGGATCGAGTTGATGAAGTCGTTCGTGAACTCCTCGGAGCTGACGTACCGCACACGGGCCCCGTCGTACAGCCGCTGCGCGTAGTGCCCGATCGCGTGGAGCAGGTGGGTCTTGCCCAGCCCGGAGTCGCCATAGATGAAGAGCGGGTTGTACGCCTTGGCCGGCGCCTCGGCGACCGCGACGGCGGCGGCGTGCGCGAAGCGGTTCGAAGCGCCGATGACGAAGGTCTCGAAGGTGTACTTGGGGTTCAGCCTGGCGGGCTCGCTGGGCTTGCCGCCGCGGCTGTCCCACCGGTTCTGCACAGGGCGGTCGTAGCTCTCCGGCTCCTGCCGGGGACGCGGCGCCTGGTTCTCTGGCCTGCCGGAATACGGGGGTTGGGCGCCATATCCCCCGTTCTGCTGGGGGTACGTCTGCGACGCGTCGCCCCGGGAGTACGGCTGAGGGGACTCGCTCCGGGGGTAGGGAGGCTGGGCCTCACCGCGGTACGACTGCTGGGCGTCGCCACGGGGAAAGGACTGGGCGGCGTCGCCGCGCTGAAAGGGCTGCGACCCGTCGCCGCGGGGGTACGGCTGTGACGGCGGCGCTTCCTGCTGGGGGGACTGCGGCTGCTCCTGGCCGGCCTGCCCCGGCTGGCCGGGGAAGTTGTCCTGGTTCTGGTAGCTCTCCTGGCCCTGGTAGCCATCCTGCGGATAGGGCTGGGAAGGCACTCCTGGATTGCCGGGATAGGAGTTCTCGGAGTTGCCCCCATAGGAGTAGGTATAGGGCTGACCCTGTGGCCGGACCTGTGGATAGTCGGTGGACGACGCCTGGTCGGGAAAGGGCTGGTGGCCCATAGGGCCTTGCCTGCCTGGCTGTCCGTACCCGGGCTGCGGTTGTCCACCATGGGGATAACCGGTCGGGGAGGCCTGGGGATATCCGTCCGCCCGCGGGGCCGGGTCGTCACCCGCGCCGGCCATCGGGTCGACCATGACGGCCACCCGCATCGGGCGGCCGAACTCCTGGGAGAGCGCCTGCGCGATCAGGGGGCGGAGCTTGGTCTCAAGGACGTCCTTGGCGAAGTCGTTCGGCGCCGCGAGGATGATCGTGTCGTTCACGAGCCCGAAAGGGCGGGTCATGTTGAGCCACGCGCGCTGCTGAGGCGGGACGCTTCCTTCGGCGAAGCTCTCCAGCGCTCGGGCCCACAACGGGCCGAGGTCGACGCCATCCATTGGTCGGCCCCTCCTCCCTTACGCGGCCCCCGCACGCTCGCCGCGATTCGTTATCCACATGAACGCCTGCCGGAGCGATCTCCTTCGGCGCCGGGCCTCGCGGCTGTCCCCACAGCGTTGTCCGCAGGCTCCTTTCGGCGGTCCACACCGGATCCACACGCTGTCCACATACGGTCCACACAGTGTCCACAACACTCAGACATGCGTACAAGCACATCGATGAGATGGAGGGGAAAGATGTGGAGGGCCGACAGTAGCGTTGTGCACATCCCTGTTCAAGACGTTGTCCACAGCCTAGTGGCAGGTTGGGGATCGCATGGTGCACATACTGTGGATGACGCGGCGGCGGTGGATACAGGGGCTGTGGAATAGTGGATAACCTCGGGCGCGGCGTGCCGCTCGGCCGTTCTGGTTTGACCTTTGGCCTGTTCGCCCCGTAACGTACGACGGTCGGCTTGTCGCGCGACGGCACTTTGGCGTGCCCACGCATTCGATAGGCCTTGCCCTGTGTGTCAATCGCTCGCACCGTGTGCGGGTGAACTCAAGCCTGGAGCCCACTCGTGAGCAAGCGTACTTTCCAGCCGAACAACCGTCGCCGCGCGAAGACCCACGGCTTCCGGCTGCGCATGCGCACGCGGGCCGGCCGTGCCATCCTCGCCGCCCGCCGTCGCAAGGGCCGCGCGGAGCTGTCCGCCTGACAGCGCGGAGCGCCCGGTGCGTGGTTTCCTCGCCCGTCGGAACTGACCGGCGGGCGATAGCCGTACCCGGGCCCGTGTCCGTCCGAAAGCAGGTCCATTCGTGCTGCCATCTGATTCCCGTATGCGCCGAGGCGAGGAGTTCGCGAGCGCCATCCGGGGAGGAAAGCGCGCTGGACGCCCCACCTTGGTCGCTCATCTGAGCACCGGGGGAAATCCGCAGGACCCGCCCCTGGTGGGTTTCGTGGTCAGCAAGGCCGTCGGCGGAGCGGTCGTCAGAAACCGCGTCAAGCGCCGGCTGAGGCACCTGATGCGTCACCGCCTGCACTCCCTACCGCGAGGTAGCCTGCTTGTTGTACGCGCCAATCCACAGGCGGCGTCCGCGCGAAGCGAGCACCTTGCCGCCGAGCTCGACGTCGCGCTGGATCGTTTGATCGGGCGACGGGTGCCTGGGCGACGATCCGATCGTCCGGCCGCGACGGATGGACAGGCATGAGCAGCGGTGACCCGGAGGCGAGAGAGCGGGACGCGGGCGGAGCGAGCCTCCCTCTGCCGAGCGCGACCGTGAGCACGCGGGAGCAGTCTCCGGAGGTCTCTCCGGCGGCCCGGGTCCTCATGATCCCGATCCGGTTCTATCGAGCCTTCATAAGCCCCCTCCTTGGGCCGCGATGCCGCTTCGAACCATCCTGTAGCGCCTACGGCCTCGAAGCGATCGCCGTTCACGGCGCCGTGCGGGGGCTGTGGCTGACCGTCAGGCGAATCGGGCGTTGCCACCCCTTCCACCCGGGAGGTTACGACCCGGTGCCTCCGCGCCCGGTCCGGTCCCACGACGAAACGCAAGGGAGCTAGCTCGGTGGAGCTGTCATTCCTGGAGCCGCTCTATACAGCGGTCGCTACGGTGATCGCCTGGATTCACGCGGCTTACAGCGTCATCATTCCCCCAGACAACGGGCTGAACTGGGCCCTCACCATCATCACGCTGACCGTGCTGATGCGTCTGCTGATCTTCCCGCTCTTCCTCAAGCAGATGCGCTCGTCGAAGAAGATGCAGGAGCTCGCCCCCAAGGTGCAGGAGCTTCGCAAGCGGTACAAGAACGACAAGCAGCGCATGAACCAGGAGGTCATGAAGGTCTACCAGGAGGGGGGAGCCAACCCCCTCGGTGGCTGCCTCCCCGTGGTGGCGCAGTTCCCGATCTTCATCTCCGTGTTCACCGTGCTGAGGGCGATCGCCGAGGACAAGGCCGCCCACGGCATGAGCCAGCAGCTCGTGGACAGCGCGCGTGCCGGGCACATCTTCGGGGCGCCGATCCCCGCGACGTTCTTCACCAGTTCCGCCGAGATCCACGCCTTCGGCGCTGACCCCATCCTCACGAAGATCGTCCTGGGCATCTTCGTGGCCATCAGCTCGACCACGACCTTCCTCACGGTGCGCCAGAGCGTCACCCGGTCGATGGCGCAGATGCCGGACAACCCCATGGCGCAGCAGCAGAAGATCCTGATGTACATCTCGCCGCTGTTCGCGATCTTCAGCTTGAACTTCGCGCTCGGGCTTATCCTTTATTGGGTCACCACCAACCTGTGGACCCTCGGTCAGCAACACTGGTTCTACAGCCGGCATCCGATGCCGGTCGTCGACGCCAAGGGCAACGTGGTGGAGCCTGAGCCCAAGCCAGGGCTGCTGAGCAAGATCCTGCCGAGCAAGGCCGCCAAGGAGCCCGAAGACGCTCCGCAGCCCGAGCCCGAGCAGAAGGTCATCCGCCAGCAGCCCACCCGGCAGCCGCGCAGCAAGCGCACAGGTACTAAGAAGCCGTAGCCGGTTGTCTTGAAGGAGAGTCCGGACGTGACCGAAGTCAACGAGGAGCGGGCCCAGCAGGCCGCGCCCGACATCGCCGCTCTCGAGCAGGAAGGCGAGATCGCGGCCGACTACCTCGAAGGGCTGCTGGACATCGCCGATCTCGACGGCGACATCGACATGGACGTCGAAGGCGATCGTGCCCTCGTGTCTGTCGTTGACATCAAGGGGATCGATCTCGTCGGCGCCAATGGCGAGGTGCTGGAGGCGCTGCAGGAGCTCACGCGCCTGGCCGTGCACCGCCGTACGGGCGAGCGGTCGCGCCTGATGCTCGATGTCGCGGGCTACCGGCAGGGACGTCGTGTGGAGCTGAGCAAGCTCGGCGCCAGGGCCGCCGAGGACGTCAAGCGCTCCGGGGAGGCCAAGTCCCTCCAGCCGATGACGCCGTTCGAGCGCAAGATCGTGCACGACGCCGTGGCGGCGGCGGGGCTGAGGAGCGAGTCCGAGGGCGAGGAGCCCGAGCGATTCGTCGTGGTCCTGCCCGTGTAGCTCCGCCCGAAGAGCGATGATGGGCCGTGCTGAGGGTGAAGAGGCCCCTTGGACACGAGACCATCGCCGGGCCTGAAGGTCCGCGGGCCCGCGGGACATCGCGGACGGCGGGCCCTGGGGGTTGAAGAGATTAGTCGCGCGGGGGGGGGGCTGGGGCTTCGACTCGGTGAGCGGGTTTAAAATAAACACCC